>CAZRWZ010000036.1:0-15569 GCA_964603745.1 uncultured Bacteroidaceae bacterium
CTATATTGAAATAAACGAATAAAACAAAGCCTAACAACAAATAAACACAATGCACACCAAGTGGCTCATATCAAACAGAAGTTTGGAATTAAGCACCGCAAAAATCTGCGGATTTTTGCTTTTATTTGTGCAAAATTTTTGCTACTTTTGTTGTATGAAAGAAACTACTAATATTTCGTGCACTGATGTTTATTTCAGTCGTTAGCAAACAACAAAATAAGCATGATTATTTTCTCTTCAATTTCGTGCAAATCAGAAAGAAATTTAGAGAGGGACTCAATTCCCAAAAAAAAAGATGTCAATTTTAAAATTGACATCTTTTTATTATTATTAAAACTATTTATTACATTTTCATAGAAACTCCAAATTTTGTTCCCCAACCTGTACCACCGGCAAATTCAAGGTTTAAACCCCATTTATTGTTCCAATACCAACGACCACCAACTTGTAATCCTAAATCTAATCCTGAAATATTTTCGCCATCGCCAAAATATATTACAAATCCAAGATTTGCTCCTGCATAAAAATCAAATTCAGGAGGAATACCAATTAATGTATTAAAATGATAATTTGCTAAAAATCTAGGTGTTACATAATCAAAACCTTGTAAATTAAAAGCTAATTCACCTCCTAATGTAACATCTGGATGAATTGAAAAATCCATTCCTATGTATGCAGGCAAACCATAACCAGACATACCCAAACCCATGTTTAATTGTTTCTGTCCTTTGCTTAAAGGTGCTTGTGAAAATGCAGTAGTAAACATAGCTGCAACTAAAATCAAAAGTAATATTCTCTTCATTGTTTTATTATTTAGATTAAATTAATATACGACAAAAGTAATGTTATTTTTATTAATTCCAAATTAAAAAATAAAAAATTAATCAATAAGGGATAAAACACCAACAGCACAGCCTTCTTTACCATTTTCAAACGAAATTAGTACTTTATACACAGCTGTTTTTTGACAAATAAAGTCGAATGCAGGATAATGTTTGCCTGTTTTAGCAAAATACGAAGATCCAAGTAATCTATCTTTATCGTATAATTGAATTATTGCTTTTCCTTCAAATTCTTTGGCGTTACAAATATAAAATCTATAATGATTACCTTTGCTTAGCATAAGAGAGTATCTAGCAACGGGTGCAGCTTTACCGGATTCTTTAGGTTTAAGTTTAACTTTCAATTCTTTTAAATAAGTAGCATCATCTGGTAATTGAGCAGAGCATATTGTTACCAACGAACTATTGCATTGAGAATAAGATGTTCCTAATGTTAATAATGAAATACCTAATATTATTATATATTTTTTCATACTTATATATCTTATTTAATTACAAATTGTCTTACTTCTTCTACTGCTTTTGTAATCTTATCTAAATCTTCGTTTTTGATATCGATTACTGTTTTATCATTTGAAATAAAAGTTAAAATACCATTTTCTTCAACAGCTTCGGGTTCTCCAATTTCGGTTGAAATTTTTACATTTTCATATTGTTTTTGAATATATTCTATTTTCTCTATTAATTCGAAAAACTTTTTATTTTTTTTGTAATTTTTAAGTACTAATAATAACTGGTCTAAAATAATTCTTTGTTCTCCTATCCTTTCAGTAATTTCTTTGCTTGGATTTTCTTTTATTACTTGAGTTGCCAAAAATATTCCTTCTAGCCACACTCCTGTAACAATTAACGCACTTACATCGCTTCTGTTATTTTCTCGCAAATAAACGTCCATTTGGTCGAAACTTGAGACTGAAATATACATTAAAGAATCTAAGTTATCGCTATTTGATGCTAATTGTTTTAGTGTGTTAAAATCAAAAAACTGTCCTATTTTAAGGTTGTCAGATAATGATTTAATAGATGTTATATATGATAAAACTGAACTTGTTTCGTTATACATATTTAAATATCCTAAGTCGGCTCCTAAAATACCTAAGTTTAATGCCTGTTTAAAAGATGTATTGTAATTATCAATATTGTCGGAGGGGCTTAAATATTTATAATTAAATTGAAAGCCACTCTTTTTTATTAGTGCCGACATTTCAACTGGGGAAGACATATTTGAGATAATTCCTTCCATAGCTTCCTCTGAAATAATTAATGGTTCTTCAATATCTGATGAGTCTTGAACATCAAATTCGTCTCCGGCACTAAATCCGTCTGTTTCTTTAGGGGTATCACTGTTGCATGACACCATAAATAATCCTAAAAAAATCAATGTAAATAATAGAAATTTTCTTATCATAATCTTAAAATATTATTGTAAAAGTAATAAATGCATTTAAAAACTACAATTTTAATTTTAGTTTTTTATAAAATTTATAATCGAAGCCTACAATTTTTTTAAATATATTGAAATACAAAGTTATGTACAAAACAAGTGTTAAGAACCAAACAACAAATAAATTAAACCAAAATGTATCGTAAAATTTACCTGCAAAATATTTTTTTGGTGCATAAAAATGGCTTCTAAAATCGAAATAATTTCTTGGTGTTGGATCTAAATAAATTAAATCTACTTGGCGAATTAGTCTATCATTATATTGTATTATTTTATTTCTTTCAAATACTTTTTTTACAATATCCGATACACTTTCATTAAAATAGGTGTCTTTTTTTAATTTATACAATAATGGCGTTTTATCAACAATATGGTTTACTCTAGCTTCTTTTCTGCTGTAATATTTATGAAATTCTTTTCCATAATAATCGTTAAGTTCATTTAGATATGATTTAGTCATATATGCAGTATAAGTGTCTAAAGATTCTCTGTTTAATTTTTTAAGAAAAAGAAAATCTATATTTTTATTAAAAACTTTTTTTTGTTTTAGAATTTCGTGTATTATCATTCTAAAATTACTTTCAACTTCTGTTTTTATTTCTTTTTTGTCTATTTCTATATTTTCTATACAAAAATCTAATTTTTCTTTTAATTCTGGTATTAAATAAACTTGCATAAAGTTAGCATTACTCATTCCTTTTTCTAAATCATAGAAATATTTTTCGAATTCATTATCTTTAAATTGATGAACCATTAATGCTTCATAAACCCATTTTGAAGTCATTATTTCTGCTGTTAGAGGTACTCTGTCAATACTGCTAATATCTCTGTTTAATTTATCAAAACTAAACATTGCTCCGCCAAGTATCATTTGAGGGATAAGTATCAATGGTATAATTATGTATATTGTTACTGCAGAATTAAAGGTTGAAGATATATTTAGTCCCAACATATTTGCAAATGTGGAGGTTGTAAACAGTGCAATCCAATAAAACATCGACATATCTTTAATACCCAAAATATAATTACCTATAAAAGCAAACATTCCTGTTTGTATTGCAGAAATCATAAATAATATAAATACTTTTGATATTAGATAGCTTGAACGACTTAGGTTTAAAAACGATTCTCTTTCTAAAATTTTTCTATCTCTAAATATTTCTTCGGCACTAACTGTTAGTCCAAGAAATAGAGCTACAACAATGCTCATAAAAATATATGGTGGTATATTTTCATTTTCTCTAAAAATGTAATACGTAGAGTTTGGGTCTGCTATATATCTAATAATATACGATAATATTATTGCTAATATTGGTGCTTCAAGCATATTTAATACAATATACTGGGTATTGCTTATTTTAGATAATAAATCTCTTTTTACATAAATGCCTAGTTGTATAAACCAATTTGGTAGTTTTAATGTTTTTTCGGGTTTGTCTTTAACCTCTTCAAACGAAGCATTTACATGATTTTTTTTATAATATTCGGCCCATTCTTCTGGTTTAATTTTTCTATCGTCGAGATATTGACCATGTTCATTTACAACACGAGATTCTATAATATTAAATATTAGTTCTGAATTAACATTACCACAAATAGAACACTCCCCAATATCGCTATTAACCTGAGCGTCAATCTTTTTAAAATACATAACAGCCTCAACTGGGTTACCATAATATATTTGATAACCTCCAGTATCAAGTATTATAACCTTATCAAACATTTTATATATGTCTGATGATGGTTGATGTATTACTACAAATATAAGTTTTCCTTTAAGCGATAATTCTCTTAAAAGATCCATTACATTTTCAGAATCTCGAGATGATAAACCTGATGTTGGTTCATCAACAAACAAGATAGATGGTTCTCTTATTAGTTCTAGTGCAATATTTAACCTTTTTCTTTGTCCGCCACTAATTAGTTTGTTTAATGGGTTTCCTACTTTTAAATCTTTGCGTTCGTATAAGCCCAAGCTTTTCAATGTTTTATTAACCATTTTGGTTAATTCTCGCTTAGATTTATTACCAAAGCATAGTTTTGCATTAAAATAAAGGTTTTGAAAAACGGTTAATTCTTCTACAAGTAAATCATCTTGAGGGATATAACCTATTACACCTTCTAAATCTTTCTTATCTTGAACTAAGTCTAAACCATTTATTTCTATTTTACCACTAGATGGTTTACTTCTGCCAGATAATACATTTAACAACGTGGTTTTACCTGCACCACTAGCACCCATTATAGCAAATAAAGTTCCTTGGTTTTCTTTTATGTTAACATCTCTAAGTCCTTTAACTTTATTAGGAAACTTAAATTCAATATTTTCTGCGTTAAACGAAAGTTTGGTATCGTCTTTATTGCTTAAAAATTTAGATACCACATCGCTATAATATATTGGTTTCCCTTTTGATAGGCGTAATGAACTACCATTTGCAAAAATATTAATTCGTGTTGAATTTACTAATAATCCGTTTATACTTACGCTATTATTTCCAAAATATCTGATAAAATATTGATCGGTACTGTCTATTTTAAGAAATAATATACTTGCTATATTTAAATCTTCAACACTAACTTGTTCTGTTGTAGATATTGTATTGTCTATTTTTACTATATTTATTGAGTTAATTTCCTCAATTTTTTCTTTAATAACGAATTGTTCTATATCAATAACTTCTTGCTCCGATATATTAAAAACCTCTGCAACAGTAGATATTATAGCCATTCGTTGTTCCGTAAATTTTTTATTAGAGTTTACTAATTCAAATAAACGAACAAGAACAATTACTTTTTGTTTTTGAGTTAATGTTTTATTAATTTTTTTAGAAATTCCTAAAATTCTAACAGAATCGCCTACAGAAGTAAGTTTTCTTTTCTTTTTAGGTTTTTCTTCGGTTTCGGTATTGTCTTCGTTAGAGTTTTCCTGTTCTTTTTTCTTAAGATAATCAGATTTTTTATCGAATATTTGAATATATTCTTGGCATATTTCTTCTGATACATATTGCCGTAGCAAAGATATAGTAAACTCTCGTTCACTTTCTTCTACACCATCATCTTGCTTTGATATTATAGCAAATAGTTGTGCTATGGCTTTTAGTATCTCTTCACTCATTTTTATGTAGTTATTTTAGATAAAGTACGATTCAAGCATTACACATCTGTTTTTCCCAAGAATATACTCATATTTTTCAATTTTCATAAGTATTTTATTAGAGCTTGGTAAACATTTAAATTATACTTAAGTCTGTTATCTAAGTAAAATATTTGTGTTATAATATTTTCTAACAAGTTTTGCAAAATATTAAAAGTCAATTTATCAATTTTATACTGAAATTATTTTTAATATCAGTGTAACAAAGTTAGAAAATTATAAGCTCTAGTTATATTTAGCATTAACCATCGTAACTAACTAACTCTATTGGAACATCAACAATATCGGCATATTCTTCGCCTGCTTCTTCCATATCTTCATCATCATCAGGAAAATACCACTTAACACTTACTTCTTTTCCTGCTTCAAACATTTCTTCTAGTTTCATTAATACATCTAATAATAGTTTTGATGAAGCAGTATTAAAATATTCTAATTTAAACTCGAAAATTATTTTACTATCTACAATTTCAGCATACTCATCGAGCCATGTTAATAGAGGGTCGTAGAAAGCTGTAACATCTTCGGGCATTGATCTGCCTGAGATTTGAAATATTTTATTTTCTGCGTCAAAAATTATTCCGGGGGTATCGTCTGTACCTTGTATTTTTATAGTTTCCATAATTCTTTTTTTATCTATTAATTATTGATGTTAATATAAAAAACGAAGTTTCACTATCTACATTTTTAAATGTGTAAACTAAATCGTTACCTGTTTTACGTGCAATATCAATAAAACCTAAACCGGCACCTTTTTTTTCGGATAAGTTACCTTCTTTAATTTGCTTTTTATATAGTGCTTTAAGTTCATCTTTATTCATACTATTTATTAGGTCTAAAGATTCTTTTAAATCATTTACTTTTTCTTTTGCTATAAGATTACCTGTTGTTATTTTATATTCTTCATTACTTTTATGTACCATAAAAATACCTCTTCCATCTTTAGAATACGAATCAATCTTATTGTCAGAGTGTTTACTTATGTTTTGCAAACACTCTACCATTACATGAAAAACTTTTTTCTGTATTTTGCCTTCTTCTTCTTCTTCTTCCATTTTCTTTTCTGTTAAAGAAGTAAATGCTTTTGTTATACTATGCGTTATTTCACCTTCGTACACTAAACTAATATCATTAGAACGCATCACATTGTGAAAATCTAACACTGCATTAATAAACAAATCGTTTAAATTATTATCCGCCATAATTTATTTTTTTAAAATTCAACTCCAATTAATAATACATCATCTATTTGTTTGTAATTACCTTTCCAATCTACAAAATCTTTTGCAAAATAATTAGAAAATTTAGCCATAGAAAAATCTTTATTTTCTATTATTATTTCTCTAATTCGCTTTGCCTGATACTTTTTCCTTGTCTTATCATTTAATTGATCAGGTAATCCATCGGAGAAAATAAATATTTTATCTCCTTTTTCTATGTCTATTACGTAATTTGTAAAATTCTGTTCCCTTTTTTTATGATGAGGTATTCCGCCAATAGCTTTTCGGTCTCCTTTATATTGAATTAGCTCTCCGTTTCTAACTAAATATAAAGGTCTGTGAGCTCCTGAATATTCTAATTTATTAGTTTTTTTATTGTATTTACAAAAAGCAACATCCATTCCATCTCTGCTATTAGCTCCTTCTTCTTCTTGTCTAAGTGTTTCTCTAACTTTTAAATGTAGTTCATCTAAAATATCAGATGCTGTTTGGTTGTATTCTTGATCTACAATATTATTTAATAAAAAATATGCAATAAACGAAAGTAATGCTCCTGGCACTCCATGTCCGGTACAATCAACAGCTGCAAAATAATTACAATCTCCTTTATCGAACATCCATGGAAAATCGCCGCTTACAACATCTTTGGGTTTGTAAAAAATGAAAGAGTTAGGGAAATTATTTTGTAAATTTCCTGTTTTTGGCAATATTGCTCCTTGTATTCTTTTGGCATAGTTGATACTTTCTGTAATTTTTTTATTTGTGTTTTCTATTTCTATTTCAAATTCTTTTCTAACTGTAATGTCATGAAATACAAACAATACTGTTTCTATTTTTTTATTCTCGTCAAATTCAGGAATTGAATTAACAATAACAATTCGTTTACCAAACGAGCTTTCAAACTCTAATTCTGTTTCTAATTTTTTTGGTGTCTTTTTTAATTTAGCTAAGGTTTCGTTAAATATATTTTTTACTTCATTAGCTATATTAATATCTTTAAGCGATTTATTTGTAACTGTTTCGGCATTTAAATCAAAATATTTTTCAAAAACAGGATTTGTATAATAAAGTTTTCCTTTTAAATTAAATCTAAGTATTAAATCTGGACTATTTTCTGAAAGAGCCTGCATTTGTCCACGTTTGCGTTGTTCGCTTTCGGCTAATTTTCTAATTGTTATGTCTCTAGTATTATAAATAATTCCTTCAATAGCAGAATTATGCAACATATTTCGCCCTATACTTTCTAACCACACAAGATTTCCATCTTTTTTATAGTATTGAAATTCTACTTTTATAGATTCTTCTGGGTTAGATATTAATTTCTCGAAAGATTTGTCAACAATATCCTTAGTTTCTTCTGAAACTTTACTCATTCCTTTTGTTCCTATTATTTCTTCTGGCGTATATCCTAAAATATTTGATACAGAAGGACTTTCATATTTCACAACACCATCTTTATCATAAATAGAAATTATTTCAGATGCATTCTCAAGTAGTGTATACATTCTGTTTTGAGCTTCTTCTACTTCGTTTATTTTTATCTCAAGATCTGAATTTGTTTTTTCTAATTCTTCTTGTGTTGCAATCATTTCTTCTGCATTCTGACGTAACTCTTCTTCGTTTTCTTGAAGCTCGTTTGTCATTCGCTGCGATTCTTCTAATAATCTGTTAGTTTTATAGTTAATTGTTAAATTAAATAATGTTTGCCCAATTACATCACTTAAATCTTCAACAAAATCTATTACTTTTTTAGGTATTTCATCTTCTATTGCTGCTATTTCTATAACTCCACGTAATTTTTCATCACTAATAAGTGGTACAATTAAAATGCTGCCGGGTTTTTTATTGCCCAAAATACCTGATGAAATTGTTACATAATAATCTGGTATTTCTTTTCTGTAAATAGTGTCTAGTTCAAAAGCTGCTTGACCTATTAAGCCTTCGCCTATTTTAAATTCTTGATTAATATATTTTTTTCTGCTGTATGCGTAGCTTGCATAGTTTTTTAACAGAGTGGTGTCTTCGTCGAAAATATAGAATGCTCCTTGTATCACATTTGTGTAATCAACTAATGTTTTTAACACATTATAAGCTAAATCGTTTAAATCTGTGTGTGTTCTTAATACTGACGATATTTTTTCTTTTCCTGTAATCAACCATTTTTGTTCTTTTTCTTTTTGTGTTGAAAAAGACAAATCGTCTTTCATTTTTGTAAGAACTTTAAATAAAGGATCTTTTTTTTCTTCTTCGTTAATTGTATCAGCAGAATAATTTCCTTTTCCTATTTCTTTTGTAAATGAAGATATTTTTGTTAAATAAGTTTCTTTTTCATGTATATAATATTCTAATTTTTTTCTTTGATCTTTTTGTATATTTTTAGTTAATAAATAGGCTGTAATACCTATTATTACAGGAGCCATATCAATAATAAAATGCATAGGATTTTCTACATGCATTTGCCATATTTGAGTAATACCATAAGATCTATAAATTAAATCGAATGCCCATGCAATAAGAGGAAACATAAAACCGAAAGCAATGCCAAATATTGGATACTTTCTTGTTTCGCAAGATAGTCCAAAAATGCCACATGTATTATTGTTATATTCTTCTGTCATTTTTATTTTACATTAACTAAATTAAATGCCATTTTTTCAACCATTATTTCAATTAATTCTCGATTTTTTGTTGTTATTTCGCTAAGTGATGCAAATTCTGCTAAACCAACCACGTCTTCGTCAACAAATGCAGGAACTACAAATAATGATTTTGGATTTCCTTTTCCTAAACCAGAAATAATTGTAATGTAACCGTCGGGAATATCGGTTATATACAATGCTTTTTTATCTTTAACTGCCTGACCGCTTAAACCTTCTCCTACAGAAAATTCTAAATTATTTTCCATTGTTAAGGCGTATTTACCAAATAATTTATAGGTGTTATTATCTTGTTTTAAATAAAAAACTATTTGGTCTAAATCTATTTTTTTTGCAATTTTACTTAATTGAGTGTTTACATATTCTTCTCTATTTGTTTTATCATCAATATTATCTATTAAATTAACTGCATTTTTTAAATCATCTGCTTCATTAGTTTGCTCATTTACATCTGGCTGTTTTTCTATATAAACTTTTTTTTCAACTATAACTTCAACTTTTTTTTCTATAACTGTTTTATTAAAAATATTTATTACTACAATTATTATTGCACTAATTGTTATAACTGATACTAAAGCAATATTATAGTTTGGTATTTTGTTTGAAACCAAAATTATAGCACTACCAATTATTGGCAATAATAATATTAATGATATAAGGTTTATTTTGTTCATATTTTTTTATTTAGTTCATTTAAAAACTTACATATTTTATCTGTTGTTAATACATAATCAGGTTTTATTAGTTCAATAGCTGAATTGGGCATTGTTTTAATCTGAGCTTCTTTTGGGTCTTGAACTATTGTTAAACCGCCTAGTTTTTTTACGCTTTCTATACCTTTTGCTCCATCTTTATTTGCTCCTGAAAGTATTATGCCTACAAGTTTTTCTCTGTATGATGCTGATGCTGAAAAAAAAGAAAGGTCTATTGAAGGGCGTGAATAATTCACTGCAGGTTCTGTTGACAAAGAAAAGCGTTGTGTATAATCTATATACATATGATAATTTGATGGTGCTAAATACACAACTCCTTTTTTTATTATTGTTTTGTCTTCTGGTTCTACAATAGGTAGTTTAGATTTAATTTCAAGTGCTTCGATAAATCCTGATCTTACGTGTTTTAATCTGTGCAAACACAAAAAAACGGGATATTTAAAGTTTGTAGGCAAAGATGATAATATCTTTGTTATAATCTGAAAACTACCTGCACTTCCTCCTATTATTATACCTTTATAAGCCATTAATTATATTAAATTTTCTTTTTATATATTTTCTCTGTTTTTGAAACTGATTTAAAAACTTTATCCATTCCTTCTGATATGAAAATATTTTCCATTATTCCAACTATTAAATACCCACTTGTTCTAACACTATTTTTAATAACATCAAGAATTTCGCTTTGCATTTTTACGTTATAATATATTAATTTGTTTCTATATAAAACAATATCTTGACCTGTTGGTAATTTAGAGTTCGTTAAAATTCTTGAATCTATAAAGCTAATGTTTTTTATTAACTCATCAAAATAATATTTTGTATTATTAACTGTAGCATAGTTATTTAAATCTAATTTACCTTTAAAGCGTTTATAATTAGCTTTGTTTAAATCCATTTGTTTTTCTGTAAAAACAGCTCTTTTTACAGTGTCTATAATAGATTTAGAACATGTGCTAACTGTTATTTTTGCATTTTCGAGTATATTTTCTTCTTTTAATAAAATCAACAAACTAATTAACTCTTCTCCACTTGTGCAAGAAGGAATAAAAATTCTTATTTTACCATTTATTTTTGGTAATATTCGGTCTCTTAATTCTCTCCACATTGCAGGGTCTCTAAACATTTCTGTAAATGGTACAGCAAGTTGAGATGTGAATTTATCTAATGATAGTTTATCGTTTTCTATTCTATCTATTAATTCTTTGCTTGTGTTTAAATTGTTATGCTTTATTAATTTAATTAGTCTGTTTTTATAGGATACAATACTATAATTTGAGTAGTCTATACCAAACTTATTAAAAATAGTATTATTTATATCTTTTATTTCTTTAAGTGTTAAGTTCATATTTAGATTTAAAATATAATTATGCAAAAGCACCTTTTAATATATTAATAAAAAATTTATATTGTGGTATAAATTTATAGATATTTTTTATGATTTATAACTAAATTTCAAAACCTAAAACAGCAATATCATCAACTTGCTCTGTATTTTCTTTCCAATTACAAAAAGCATCTTCTATTATCTTCCCTTGTTCTTGTATTGATCGGTTAGCTATACTTAATAGTAATGCTTTAAACTTTTTATTTTTCAGTTTGCTATTATTTGCACCTCCAAACTGGTCAGCAAAGCCATCAGAAAACATATAGAGTAAATCATTTTTTTGTAATTGTATTTCGGTTACATCAAAGGGGTTTTCATTATAATAAAACCCTATTGGGTTTCTTGTTGCTCTGTATTCATTTAATTTATTATTTCTAATTATCCACAAAGGGTTAAATGCTCCAGAATATTGCAAAATATTTGTTTTGGTATTTATAACGCAAAGTGCAATATCTAATCCATTTTTATTGTTTGTACTAAATACTTTAAAAATCTTTTTAATTTTTTCTCGTAATAAATCTAATATTTCGCCTGAATTTAGAGTTTGTTTAATTATATCGTGTAAAAATGTTATTCCTAATGTAGATAGTAATGCTCCCGAAACGCCATGACCTGTACAATCGGCAACGGCTATTATTAAACGATTGTTTATTTGATTAACATAATAAAAATCGCCACCAATTATTCCTTTTGGTTTAAAAAACAAAAAATAGTCTTTTAATAATTCTTCAAGCATTTTATTATTTGGTAATAATGATTGTTGTATTATTTTTGCATAATTAATATTATCTGTTATGTTTTTATATATATCTTCTAATTTATTTCTACTTTCTTTTATTGCTTTTTCATTTTCTATTTGACTGGTAATTTCTCTTATAACTCCTATTACTCCTACAATATTATTGTCTAAGTCAAAATATGGTATTTTTGATATTGAGATCCAATAGTCTTTACCTTCGAAATTGTGTTGTATTATTTTATCTAATACTGCTTTTTTTGTTTCTATTACTTGTTTGTCAATATCCTCATAGCCCAATATTTGATTATCGCTAGTTAATTCGCTATTTGTTCTGCCTATTATATTTGCAACAGGTATTTGTAATAAGTCTGCAAAATTTTTATTTATTTCTACATATCGTAAATCTAAATTTTTGTAAAAAATTGCTGATGGTATGTTATTTATTAAGATTTCTTTTTGTTTATTAAGTTCTTTTAGTTTTAGTTGTTGTTCTTTTCTTGATGATATATCTCGTATTATTCCTACGGCATTGTATTTATTTTTTATTTTAATTGATGATAACGATAATTCTATTGGAAATATTTCTCCGTTTTTTCTAATCCCTTCTAATTCTACTGTTTTGTTAAGAGCATTGCCTTTTCCTGTTACTCTGTATTTTGTAAATGCTGCATGAGCACGTTTTCTATATTTTTCTGGTGTTATTAAATTGTGTATATTTTTGTTTATTACTTCTTCTTTTAAATAGCCAAACAATTTTTCGGCAGTTTTGTTCCATAATACAATCTGTTCATCATTATTTATTAAAACTATTGCATCGTTAGCCGAATTAAATGTTGTTCTAAATAATTCTTCTTTTTCTTGTATTAACAGATTTTGATTTTTGATTGTATCTAATAAACTATTGAGTTCTTCGTTGGTTTGTATTAATTTTTTGTTTGTGGCTTCTAACAAATGATTTATTCTTTGTTTTTGTTTTTTTGCTCGTAATATAAAGAAAAGATATACTAAAGACACTACCAACCCAAATATGAATAAATTTCGTTGAAATTCTTGTTTTTCTGTTTCTGCTTTTTCTTTTGCTATTTTTAAATTATTTATTTTTATGTGATTTGCTTGTTTCAATATCTTTTTTGTTTGTTTTTCTGTTTGATATTTAATTTGAAGTTCTGCTATTGCTTTTGATTTTTCTGTGTTATAAATACTGTCTTTTAATAATACTGATAAATCCTTATAATCGAAAGCTTGTTGAAATTGTTTTGTTTTAAAATAATTGTTTGACAAGGTATTGTAGGCATCTTTTTGAATATACAAATTACCTAATGACTGTGCTGTTTTTAATGATTTGTTTGCATATATTATGCTTTGCTCGTAATCTTTTAACTTATATTTTAGCCCAGCTATTTCGCTATAATTGTATGCCATTCCTAATTTATTATTTATTTGTTGGTTTTTTGATAATGCTTTTTTGTAACAACCAATAGCTTTTTGTAAATTCCCTTTATTTTCGTTAACTATTCCGATATTTGTATAACTTAATGCTATGCCATTTTTATCGTCAATAATTTTCTGAATGTTTAATGCTTTCTGATATTGTGTAAGGGCTTTATCATATTCTTCTTTAGAGGAATAAATATTAGCTATATTAATATAACTTCTAGCTATTCCATTTGTATCATTAACTTGTTCTTGTATTTTTATTGTTTTTATATAATATTCTAAGGCTTTGTCATAATTTCTTTGAAAAAAAAGGACATTCCCAATATTTCCTAAATTACCAGCAATGCTGTTTTCGTTTTTTAACTCTTCGTTTACAGTTAAGGCTTGTTGATAAAACTTTAATGCCTTCTCAAATTTACTTTGATAATAATATATATTAGCAATAGAATTGTAATTGTTGGCAATATGTGTTTTGTTATTACACTTTATGCTTTGTTGTAATGCTTCTTGGTATGTTAATAAGGCTCTTTCAAAATCATTGTTTTCTTCGTAAAAAGAACCTATATTTTCTAAATTTTGAATTATTTTTATTTCTTCTTTACTTTTTAATGCTATGTCTTTTGCTTTTTGATAATAAAAAAGTGACGAATCTTTTTGGTAATATAATAAACTTATCTTTAACAGGATATTTATTTTACTACTATCTATTTTACTTAATAATAATTGATGTTGCAAACTATCTATCTGTACTTTATTTTGTGCAAATATTGTTAATATAAGAAAAATATTTATTAGAAGTATTATTTTAAATCTCATGGTTTATAAAAAAAACAAATATAGTGTTATTTTTCTTAATTCTAAATAAAAAACCTCTCAATTAAAAAATTGAGAGGCAAAATTAACTCTAAAAACATATGATTATTGTTGAGTATACAGATAAGTTTCAACACCTAAGGTATCTCCTGCTAGCGATATTGTTATAGAATTGATAATTCTATCTTCATCATTATATTTGTTAATATAATTTCTCGACGAATGGATATTAATAACACCATTTTCATCTTTTTTGGTAATTTTTGTTAAATTATTCTTTACCATTATTGATACATCGTCTATTTCAGGTAAAAAATAATCTAATCCTATTCCGTGTTTTGTGTTAATCTTTGTGTCATATTCATAATCATATATTTTATCTAAATCAAAACCCGAAATACCACTCACATAGTGTTTAGCATTACTAATATTTCCACTATTCCAAGTATATTTTGCTTTTTTATACAAAACAGCTCCATAATACAAATTTAAACTATCTAAATTTGTATTGATAAAATAATCATAAACAGCCACAGTATCGTCTATTTGATTATCGTTATCAGTATCGGCTAAATAAATCATTTTATCTAATTTATTATTAGAATAAATATAATTAAAATATGCTCCAATATCTTCATTACCATCAAATATACTTATTTTTGATAATTTATTACTCGAATATTCTACATTTAAACCATCGTTTAAACTGCCATCGGTTTTATAGTTTTTTACCGTTGATACAAGTTTGTTGGCATTATAACTTATTTCTGTATATGAATTATCGTTGTTAGTTATTTTGGAAATCAACCATTTTTTTACAACTGGAGTTGTTCCTCCTCCGTTGTTTGTATCATCTTCGTCCTTTTTGCAAGAGCTTGCAAAAATTAATAAACCTATTGTTAAAAATAAAATTGTTTTTTTCATAATAATAAATTTTAAAGTTTTTGTAAAGATAAGATTTTATTTTAAAATTTGTTACTAATCAGTCTGTAAGTTAGCAATAATTTTCAACGAATTAAGGACACTACGTTCATTTTTAATAATAGTATCAGTAACCGACCTAAGTACAGCAAAGCCGAAAGTACCGTTTGTTGATTTAAATTGACCAGATATTTTTGTAATCTTTTTTGAAAACTAATAAGCTCTTTATTATTTTCATGTAT
>CAZRWZ010000037.1:0-12479 GCA_964603745.1 uncultured Bacteroidaceae bacterium
CCATAAAAAAATTTAATTTTATAGTGTTTAGGGTCTGCTGAAAATCTCTAAGGTCTTTATACAGAATATAACAATTCTTATTCGTAGTTCAAACCTATAAACTTTCAATGTATAGTGGTTTATTTTATTTTTAAAATATCAATTAATTCACTAATTATCATAGCTGTTGCACCCCAAATTTTGTTGTTATTGATGTAATAATATGGAATTGTGATTTCTATTCCATTTTTATTTACAGTTTCTGTGTGGTGATTATCGGTATTTAAAAAATCCTTAAGTTTTAATTCAAACACTTTTTCTACTTCGTATTCTTGTTTTTTATACACAAGCTTTTCTTTTGCAAATGCAATAAACGGATAAACATCAAAAGCACTTACAGGAATAAAAAGATTTGTTAATGCTCCTATTATTTCAAATTTATCTCTATCAATTCCAATTTCTTCTTTTGTTTCGCGATATGCTGTTTCTTTCAAATGTTTATCTTTTTTTTCATATTTTCCACCCGGAAAAGCAATTTGCCCACTATGAGCTCCTTTGTATTTTTGTCTTTTAATAAAACTAATATAAATTTCGTTGTCTTTTTCTGATAATAAAATTAGAACAGCACTTTTTCTTGTTTTTTTAGTTGTGATTCTTAAATCTCTATCGGAAGGTGCCATTTTATATTGACTTTCTTTTCCGGGAAGATTTTTAACTGCTACTTTAATTGTATTTATTAGATTTTCAATCATTTACAAAGGTAAAATAATGTATAATTATGCTTTGCAATTTAAACATTTTATTTTTAGTTAATAAAAATATTAAATTGATTTAATTTTTTTTGCAAAAATCTTTCGGAATAATAAATATTGAATTTACATTTGTATAAGTTTAATTAATTAAATTTTTGTTATTATGGCTTATGTAATTAGTGATGATTGTACTGCATGCGGAACTTGTATAGACGAGTGTCCGGTTGAAGCAATATCTGAAGGTGACATCTATGTTATCGATGCAGATCTTTGTACAGATTGTGGTGCCTGTGCTGACGTATGTCCGGTTGAAGCAATTAGCCCGGCATAAAAAGCATAGATTAAAAAAAAGAGATTTTTAAAGCTGTTCAGAAATGAGCAGCTTTTTTTTGCTACAAATTATATATCAAATCCTTTTGGTTTTACAATAAAACTAGGATTTAATAAATTTTCTTTGTTATAATCTAGTGGAGTTATTCCATCATCTTTTGTTAATTCAAAACCTGCATTAAGTACAATAGCAGAGCCTGCGGCTGTATCCCATTCCATTGTGGGAGCATAACGTGGATAAATATCGGCTAAACCTTCGGCAAGCATACAAAGTTTTAATGAACTACCTTTAGAAATTGTTTCTACTTTGCCGTATCGTTGTTTCATTTTATTAATAAAATTTTCGGTTTCTTCGTTTAAATGCGAACGACTTGCTACGATTGTAAAAACTTCTCTATTTTTTTGTATTGGTAGTTTTGCCGATTTTTTTATCAATTTATCTAAATCATTAAAATCAATATCAGAAATATCATCAATTTTAAAAGCTCCTATTTCTTGGCTCGAAAAATATAATTCTTTTGTAACAGGCACGTAAATAACCCCGGCAATTGGTGTGTTTTTTTCAATTAAGGCAATATTTACGGTAAATTCGCCATTGCGTTTAATAAATTCTTTTGTTCCGTCAAGCGGATCTATACACCAATATTTATCCCAATTTTTTCTAGTATTATAATCAGGAATTTCTCCTTCTTCGCTAAGAATTGGTAATTCTAATTCTACTAATGCATCAAAAATAATATTATGTCCTTTTTTATCGGCAATTGTTAAAGGAGAGTTATCTTCTTTAAAATTAACTTGAAAATCGTGGTTTTCGTATATATCAATAATTGCTTTTCCGGCTTCTACAGAAGCTTTAATTGCTGTAATAAGTAAATTATTTGTCATTTTGTAAAGGTAAAAAAAAATGGCTAATAGAGTAATCTATTAGCCATCATATTTGTTATTATAAAAAGAAATTATCTTTTTTCTTTAGTTTGAGCATCAACAACTGCAATAATAGCCATATCAACAATTTCACGAACAGAACTTGCAAGTTGCAATACATGAATAGATTTATTTAATCCCATAAGAATTGGACCTATTGCTTCAGAAGTTCCAATTTCTTGCATCATTTTATATGCAATATTACCTGAACTAAGATTAGGGAAAATTAATGTGTTTACATCTCTGTTTCCTAATTTAGAAAACGGATATCCTTCGATACGTAAATCTTTATTAAGTGCAAAATTTGCTTGCATTTCGCCATCAATCATAACTTCGGGGTGATGTTTATGCAAAATATCAATCGCTTTTGAAGCTCTTGTTGCAGATTCTCCTTTATTAGAACCAAAATTTGAATATGCAAGCATTGCCATAACAGGATTTACTCCAAATTCTTCTACAACTTGTTTAGTTAATAAAGCTATATCAACTAAATCTTCAGCTGTTGGTTTCATATTTACTGTTGTATCTGCAAAGAAATATGGACCTTTTTTTGTATTCATTATATACATACCTGCAATTTTACCTACTTCGTCTTGTTTTCCAACAAGTTGCAAAGCAGGACGCATTACATCGGCATATTTTGTAGCAATACCAGAAATCATAGCATCTACTTCGCCAGTTTCTACCATTGCAACGCCATAATAGTTTCTGTCGTACATCAAACGCTGAGCTTCAATTTTTGAAACGCCTTTTCTGTTTCTTTTTTCAAATAATAATTTTGCAAATTTTATTCTTTTCTTTTCGTTTGAGATATGTGTACTATCAATTAATTCTAAATCAGAAATATCTATAGAATTTTCTTCTGCAAGTGCATTAATTCTATCTTTTCTTCCTAATAAAACAGGAATTGCTAATCCTTCATCTTTAACTATACGAGCGGCTTGTAATACTTTAATGCTATTTGCATCGCTAAACACAACACGTTTTGGGTCTGCTTTAGCTTTAACAGTCATAGTACGCATTATAGCATGGTCTATTCCCATACGTTGACGAAGTTCTTCTTTGTATTTTTCCCAGTTTTTTATTTTTTTACGTGCTACACCAGATTCCATTGCAGCTTTTGCAATTGCAGGTGGCACAAATTCTATTAAACGAGGGTCTAAAGGAGTAGGAACAATATATTCTCTTCCGAAAGACATATCTGTTTTGTTGTATGCTTTTTTTACAACATCAGGAACAGGTTCTTTTGCTAATTCTGCTAAGGCATAAACAGCTGCCAATTTCATTTCTTCGTTAATTGCAGTAGCTCTAACGTCTAAAGCTCCTCTAAAAATAAAAGGAAAACCTAAAACATTATTTATTTGATTAGGGTGGTCTGAACGACCTGTTGCAAAAATTAAATCTTTTCGTGTAGATATTGCGTCTTCGTATGAAATTTCAGGGTCTGGATTTGCCATAGCAAAAACAATAGGGTTGGGAGCCATAGATTTTAACATTTCTTTTGTCATTGCTCCTTTTGCCGATAATCCTAAAAATACATCAGCATCTTTTAATGCATCGGCTAATGTAACTTTATCAGTTTCTCTTGCAAATTCTTTTTTTGCATCGTTTAAGTTTGTTCTTTTTGTAGAAAGTACTCCTTTGCTGTCGCACATTAATACATTTTCGGGTTTAATACCTAATGCCATGTATAAACGTGTGCATGCTGATGCTGATGCACCTGCTCCGCTTACAACTAATTTAAGTTCTTCAATTTTTCTACCTGTTATTTCTAATGCTGAAACCAAACCTGCTGCCGAAATTATTGCTGTTCCGTGTTGGTCGTCGTGCATTACAGGAATATCTAATGCTTCTTTAACTCTTCTTTCAATCTCGAAACATTCAGGTGCTTTTATGTCTTCAAGATTTATTCCTCCAAAGGTTGGTGATATTTCAATAACTGTTTCAACAAACTTGTCTATGTCTGTTGTATCTACCTCTATATCAAAAACATCTACATCGGCAAAGATTTTAAATAATAAACCTTTACCTTCCATAACAGGTTTTCCTGCAACTGCTCCTAAATTTCCTAAACCAAGAACTGCCGTACCGTTAGAGATAACAGCTACTAAATTTCCTTTTGCAGTATATTTATATGCATCTTCAGGATTTTTTTCGATTTCTAAACATGGTTCTGCCACACCCGGAGAATATGCTAATGATAAATCTCGTTGTGTGCTGTAAGGTTTTGTTGGTATAACCTCAATTTTCCCTGGACGCCCTTGTGAATGATAATTCAGAGCATCTTTTTTTGTAAATTTTGCCATTTTTTTAAGTTTAAAACTATTAACTTATTTCTAGTACAAAATTAATAATTAATATTTCTAAAAAGGGTATTTATGATTGTTATTTATTAAATTATGTTAATGTTTATAAACACATATTTTTCTATTTATCTATCTGTAAAATTCTATAACTTCGTTGCGTTTGAGTTAGGCTCTTCGTTCTCTAAAAGTATTTTCCTAGTTTTCTACACCAGACACTTGATTTTATAGACAAGCTCTAATTATGAGCCAGAAGGTTTTATTTGTCTAAAGTCTAAGGTCTAAAGTCTAATATCTAAGGTCTAAGGTCTTGTTTCTACGCAAACCTATGGATTTAGTAGTTCATTGTGGTTTAATTTTTTGATAATAATACTATGGCATGAGCTGATACTGCTTCTTCTCTGCCTTCTATGCCTAGATATTCTGTTGTTGTAGCTTTTATACTTATTTTAGAACTTTCAATTTCTATTTTATCAGATAATATTATTTTCATTTTATTGATAAAATCGGATATTTTTGGTTTTTGAAGAATTATTGTTGAATCTATATTTTCAATTTTATAATTATGTTTTTTTAAAAGTTCTATTGTTTTTTGTAAAAGAATTGTGCTTGCAATATTTTTATATTTGCTTTCGGTATCAGGAAATAGTTTGCCTATATCGCCTAAGTTACTTGCTCCAAGTAATGCATCTATAATTGCATGGATATGAACATCGCCATCGGAATGGGCAAGTGTTCCTTTGTGGTGTGGTATATTAACTCCGCCTAAAATTAAACTTTCCCCTTCAACAAGTTTATGGGTGTCAATTCCTATACCAATTCTAAAATTCAAAGTTTTATGATTTTTATTTTGTTACTTTCTCGCCTCCAAAATCGAATAATAAAGAAAATCTTAATGTATTTTCGAGTGGATTGTTTTGTTTAGCAATTAAATAAGAAAAATCTATTCCAAAAGAGTTTAATCTAAGACCTAAACCAAGTGTATAAAATTTCCTGTTTCCTTTCATCATACTTTCGTGAAAATATCCTGCACGAAGTGCAAATTGTTTTGCATACCAATATTCTGCACCAATACTCCAAGTAAATTCTCTTATTTCTTCTTTAAAAACACTTCTTGTTCCATCAGATTGTAAAACTCCGGGTGCATCGTACCACGATTGCATTAAAGATGTTCCTACCGAGATATTTGGGTCTTTACCATATTTCACTTCTTTTCCTGCAACATGAACGGTGTCTCCATTAGGATTAATTTCGCCAGGTTGGTAATAGATAGGTGGCGATGGTACTAATAGTTTACCAACTTCTGCTGTAAACATTATTGAATTATATTCGTCCATTTCTATTTCCCATGATGTACCCATTTTTAGCAACATAGGTAAAAAAGATTTTTCATCGTTATTTTTGCTATACGACATTTTGTTTCCTAAGTTGGTAATGCTCATTCCTAAATTAAGAAATGTTGATTTGTTAGAAACATCAAATTCTGTTTTGTAAAATAATCCTATATCAGAAGTAACAGCTTTACCTGCTGTTGTGTATTGATTACCAATACTTCCCGAAAGGTTAGAATATACATATCCAAGAGATAAGCTTATAGAAAAATTATCTGTTAAAAGTCGGGTATATCCTAAATTAAATTGAAATTCGTTTGGATTATAATTCATTATTGTGCTACCAAACTCATCGGTAAATGTTATATCACCAAGCGAAAAATATAATAACGAACCGCTTATTACTTGACGTTCGCCTATTTTTTTATATCCGGCAAGGTGCAGCAAATTAATATCGGTTACTAATTTTCTTAACCAAGGTACATACGAAATTGAAATACCAAAATCATTTTCGATAAATGCATATTTTGCTGCGTTATATTTAATAGAGTTTATGTCTGGTGAAGTTGCTACTCCTGCATCGCCCATTGCTCCTGCTCTTGAATCGGGAGCTATAGATAAAAATGGAACTGCTGTTGTTATAACTCTATATTCATCGCCTGTTTCTTGCCCTATTAGTGATTGAGAGTAAGAATTAATTCCTAAAAATAATATTGATAATAAAAGACTTGTTTTAATAATATTCATACACTACATAATTTATGATTGCAAATATAACTAATTAATATTATTTTTATTGTTTTAATAAAATGAATTTTTATGAAGTTTACAAAAAAACGTATAAATTTAACGTAGGATAACGAGTTTTTCAAATTCACTAATTTCTTCTCCTGTATCTGTTTTAACGGTAATTTTATAAACATAAACTCCTTTTCCTATTTTATCGCCATAATCGTCTAAACCATTCCAATTTATTGGATTACTTCTATAGCCAGTAGTATTCATGTCGGCTTCTAAGGTTTTAACAATTTTACCAGATACTGTAAAAATATTTATCATTACATGTAAATTTGCACTTGGCATATTGTGGTCGAAATAAAAATCGGTATTTGTTGTGAAAGGATTTGGATAATTGAAAATATGATCTAAAGCTAGGTTTGCAGATTCTGATACTACAAAATCTATGTATGCTTCTGATGAATTATTAAAAACATCCCATGCTTTTAGTTTCAATGAGTGTGTTCCGTTAGATAATTTACTTAATTGATAGTTAAGAGAACCTGCTTTAAAATTGTCTGTTTCGGCTTCGTAAAAATCGTTTAGTATTATTGCCTTAGGTGTATTTTCGTCTATGGTAGCAACAATATCATGACCAATACCGTTTCCTACTGTATTTATACCACTTTCATCGAATAAATTTGATAAAAGAATTGGAGTTTCGTTTGTTAATCCTCCTGTAATAAATTGCTCATCGTTAAGATATAATTCAATATCAGGTCCTTTATCATCTACATTTAAAGAGTCTGACGATCCTCCTATTATAAGGTCTGCGTTATATCCGTTAGCATCAGTATTTTGACTATGTGCATAAAAGCTTATTTTTCCGTTTCCATAATTATATGCTATATCTTTTGGAACAATGAATGAGAATTTAAATTTACCATCAACAACCGATGCTTTTCCTTTAAATAATATACTGCTTTGGTCTTCAAAATCCATTGGAATATTATCGCCATTTCCTAATGTTGTAATAGTTTTAAATTTATCGTACACTACAGGATAAACCATTCCATCAAAATCTAATAAAGAATTATTATCGTCAACTATTTCGCCTTCTATTTCAACTTGCGACATAGCTTTAAGGGTGTCAACATCTGGTAAAGCATCTCCGTTTATTATTGTTGCATTAACTGTATATTTAGGATATGCCAATTTAAGAGCAGGGTCGCCAATTAATGAAAAGTTTCTTCTATTTAAATTTTCACCTGAAAGATTTTTTGTTATTCGTGCCATATCGCCAAATCTTAAATCTTTATGTCCAAAAGCATTGCTATAAAATGCTTTGCTAAGTTTAAAATTTTGTGTTGCATAAACAAGGCGTGTTGTTGTTAGCATGCCTATTCCTCCACCATCAGGATTAAGAAAAACATACTCGCCGGCAGTGGTTTTTCTTTTATCGTCCCAACGAGTAAACTCGCAAGTTGCAGTAAAAAATAGTGGTAATGTATTAATATTTTTCCAAGCTAGAATATCATTAATAGCCAGAATTCTTTCGTGAGCTAAGCCATATTCGTTTCCATGACCTGTGTAATTTAATATTAAACAACCTCTTTTCATTCTGTCTTTAAATGCTTTGTTTACATCAGGGTATCTTTCTCCTGAAGGAGTAGAAAACTCAGGAAAAGCATCAAAATATATTTTTTCTAGATTAAAAACAGGTTGGTTGTTTTGAACCATTGTTGCTAACTCATCAGCTTGTTTTGTATGCATGCTTTGATCTTCGTCATCACCAATAAATGTTATCATGTTTCTCCAGCTACCAAACGATATTGGTGAAATATATTTTTTAATTTTGGTTAACATTTGGGCTGCTTCTGATTGTGTTTGCACCACCATACGACCTACGCCAATATTTAAATTACCTGAAACCATATTTTTGTTATCTTCTAATATCCCATAAAAATCATCAGAAACATAAGATGATGTTTGAGAAAGTGATTTTTTACTCTGGAATGTTAAAATAAAATTTGAATTTCCTGAACTGATAGGCGTACGATTATCAAAAGAACCATCGCCAAACAATAATAAATATTTTGGATATACTCCACCAGATCTATCCCACATCATTTTCAAAAAGTTTCTAATAGCAGTAATATCAGGTTTACCTGATGAAAATTCATTATATATTAATGCCGGATTAATAACTTGAACGGTCATGCCATCTTTTTTTCTGTGGATATCTGCAAGTTCATTTGCATAAGACATAAAATCGGGGTGTGAAAGAATTATATAATCTACATCTGCAATTCCATGTAAATCTTGATTGTTTTGTCGGTTTATAAAGGCTGGGGATTTAGCTCCACTACCATTAAAGATTATATAATTTTTTAAGGTATCGGTTTCGGCAACAAAACTAATTGTGCTGCCACTTATGTTATAATTAATTTTATTTACTTGATAAGGATTGTTAATATCCCATAAAACTAAACCGTTATTTGCATTTGTTATATTAAATTTAGAAATACTACCTGTTTCTATAACATCTGTATTTCTAAACGACATAGAATTTCCGTAAAATTGCAAATGTCTTTTTGCAACTATTCCTATATAATCTAACCATGCTTTGCTATCGGGTGCTGCCGGATTATTTTGGTAAGTTACACTCATTGTTAAAGAACTAGAACTAGGCTTAAAAGACCAATCTAAATTATTATTTTTATATGCAAAAGTATAACTAGAGTTTGATGTGCCACTCATTGTAATAGTTTCTTGTTCAGAACCAATTTTTAATTTAAAAGTGCTTATTTCTGTTGATCTTGCAACAAAAGAACCGTAAACATTTATATCTTCGTCGGTATCAATGTTTGGAAAATTAAAAGTGAAGTTATAATTATTATACGTAGGGATAAACCTCTCATTAACAAACATTTTGCCTGAATGGATTAAACTCTCTCCTTCAATTTCGTGAAATTTATAATCTGTAAAGTTTGTTACCGTATGATTAGCACTGCTTTCAGGTAAAGAATTAATTGTTTGCACTTCTTTTGGTGCTCCTGTTGTTATAAAATAATAGTTATAATAAGAATAATTATTCAGATGATGTCTAAATTTATCAATTCCATCGAATACCCACTCATTTGGACCTTGTGCATAAAACAAAATATAATCGCCAGAACTAAAAACTCCATCAGAGCCTTTATTAATGTATATAGCTAATTCTTGTAAATCGTCTGTAATGATTTTAGTAAATGTTTCTGGCATATCGCCATGATAACCGCCATAAACCTTAACACCTTCGCCACTTACAACTCCGTTGCTACTTAATTCATCAAAACTTAGTTTGTAAACTCCATCGCTTGATATGGCAACTTTTAGCCATTTTCCTGTTTTAAGAACAGAATTTGAAACGTAATTATTAATTTTTAAAGCTCTTTCTTTTTCTTTTAACTTATAAGAAATTGAAAATTCTTTAATTTTTTCGAATGATGAGCCTGATTTTTTAATTGGATAGAAACTGTAAACTAAGAAATTTTCGTTAGCAATACTTGTTGTATAATATTCTATTTCAATTTTATCTTGAAAATCGACAGTTTTTAAAATCTTATTTTCTGCATCGCTTAATGCAACAAAATTTCTATTGTCAAAATTCATTTCAGATACTTCTTTGTTTAATGGAATTTTAATATAATTACTATATTTAGGAATTATATCTCCTGTTTTATAAAAAAGTGCATTTTCAAAACTAAGATGAGAAAATGAATTTATTGAATCAATTACAGCAACAGGTGCTTCCCATTTTATGGTATCTGTTATTACTTGGGCTTTGGCAATATAAAAATTTGCCAACATAAAAACCAATATTACAATTTTTTTCACGAGTATTTTAATTTTATAATCTGTTTGTAAAGTTACAATTATCTTTCAAACGAAAATAATATTTATTTATTGTTTTTTTAAAAAAATATCCTTAAAGCTGATTTCAGCAGACCCTAAATATCAACTTACTTTAGTTTGATTTAAAAAAATAAAATCCTGATTATCAATATTGTAAAACTAAAGCGAATGCAAGATTTGAAATAAAAACAATAAAAACTAATTATAAGAAGCCTTGCTAAAATAATTTTTGTAATTTTGCACACTTTTTAACACAAGAATATGCAGAAAATAAAGAACATTGCAATAATTGCACACGTTGACCACGGAAAGACTACCTTAACCGATAAAATTATTTATCAGTCGAATCTATTTCGTGACAATCAAGAAAAAAAGGAACTACTTTTAGATTCTAACGATTTAGAACGTGAAAGAGGCATTACAATATTATCTAAAAATATTTCAGTTGTATATAAGGATACAAAAATAAATATTATTGATACTCCTGGTCACTCCGATTTTGGTGGCGAAGTGGAGCGAGTTTTAAATATGGCCGATGGAGTTCTTTTACTTGTAGATGCTTTTGAAGGACCTATGCCACAAACAAGATTTGTTTTACAAAAAGCAATTGAAATGAATCTTAAACCAATTGTTGTAATAAACAAAGTAGATAAAGAAAATTGCAAACCAGACGAGGTTCAAGATCAAGTTTTCGATTTAATGTTTAATCTTGGTGCTACCGAAGAACAATTAGATTTTCCTACAGTTTATGGCTCATCTAAAAATGGTTGGATGTCAGATGATTGGAAAAACAAAACCACAGATGTAACTCATTTATTAGATGTTATAGTTGAACATATTCCTGCACCTCCTGTTATTGAAGGAACAACACAAATGAAGATTACTTCAATGGAATTTTCTTCTTTTAAAGGACGAATTGCAATAGGAAGAGTATCTCGAGGAAGCATAAAAGTAAATCAACAAGTTTCTTTAGTTAAAAGAGACGATTCAATAGTAAAAGGGAAAATTAAAGAACTTTTTATTTTTGAAGGTTTAGGTAAAAAAGCTGTTGAAGAGGTTTGTTGTGGAGAAATTTGTGCTATTGCAGGTATCGAAGGATTTGAAATTTCTGATACAATTGCCGACCTCGAAAATCCTGAGGGTTTACCTCCAATACCTATTGATGAACCAACAATGAGTATGTTGTTTACAATTAACGATTCTCCGTTTTTCGGAAAAGAAGGAACATATGTTACATCGCAAAAAATTAGAGAGCGTTTATATAAAGAAACTGAGCGAAATTTAGCTCTTAGAGTAGAAGATACCGATTCTGCAGATAAATTTATTGTTTTTGGTCGTGGAATTTTGCACTTAGCAATTTTAATTGAGACTATGCGTAGAGAAGGTTACGAGTTTCAAGTAGGAAAACCAATTGTGTTAATTAAAGAAATTGACGGCAAAAAGCACGAACCTGTGGAAGAACTTACTGTTGATGCACCCGAGGCAGTTGTAGGAAAAGTTATAGAATTTTTTAATCAAAGAAAAGGTGAAATGACATCGATGGAGCCAAAAGGCGATATGACTCGTGTTAGTTTTGATATTCCATCGCGTGGATTAATGGGTTACAGAACTCATTTAATGAATTTAACAGCAGGCGAAGCCGTTGCAGCAAGTCGTTTTAAAGGATACGAGCCTTGGAAAGGCGATATTACAGGAAGAATTGCAGGTGCGTTAATTGCAATAGAAACAGGAAAAGCAATTCCGTTTGCACTTGACAAATTACAAGACCGTGGAATATTTTTTGTACCTGCCGGAGAAGAAATATACGAAGGTCAGGTAATTGGCGAAAATACTCGCCCCGATGATTTAACACTTAATATTACTAAAACAAAAAAAATGAGTAATATGCGTTCGTCTGGTGCCGATACAAAGGTTAAAATTGCTCCTCCGGTTATTAAAACATTAGAAGAATGTATGGAGTATATTCAAGCAGATGAGTATGTTGAAGTTACTCCAAAAAGTATTAGAATGCGAAAAATTCTTTTAAAAGAGCACGAAAGAAAAAGAGCGAATAAGTAGAGTTTGCTTAGAAAGCTCGATTTCTGCGTTACGCTTGTTTTAATAAATGGTCGTTTACTTCAGTAAACTCACATTTTTAAAACTTCGCAAGCCTTGAACTCGAACTTTCTAAAACAAACTCTTAATATTTTTTCAGAAAAAGGAAAAAGTTTGTAAAACAGAGAGTATCTAGGTAACTTTATAAACTT
>CAZRWZ010000037.1:12579-15519 GCA_964603745.1 uncultured Bacteroidaceae bacterium
AACTTGATAAACTTTTAACTAATTAATTATGGCAAAAGAAGATTTATTTAAGAATATAGTAGCACACTCGAAAGAGTATGGCTTTATTTTTCAATCGAGCGAAATTTATGATGGATTAGGTGCTGTTTACGATTACGGACAGCTTGGTGCTGAGCTAAAAAACAACATAAAAAAATACTGGTGGGAATCTATGGTAAATCTTCACGAAAATATTGTAGGTATTGATTCTGCTATTTTTATGCACCCTACTGTTTGGAAAGCATCTGGTCATGTTGATGCTTTTAGCGACCCGCTTATCGACAATAAAGATTCTAAAAAAAGATACCGTGCTGATGTTTTAATTGAAGAACAACGTGAAAAATTTCAGCAAAAAATAAACAAAGAAGTTAAAAAAGCAGAAAAGCGTTTTGGCGATGCTTTTGATAAAGAAGAATTTCTTAAAACAAACCAAAGAGTTCTTGCAAACCAAGAAAAAATTGATGTTTTAACCGCTCGTTTTCAAAAAGCATTAAACGATAGCGATTTAAACGAATTGCGTCAGATAATTGTAGATTATGAGATTGCTTGCCCTGTATCAGGTTCTAGAAATTGGACAGAAGTTCGACAATTTAATTTAATGTTTGATACAAAACTTGGCTCAGTAAGCGATGCCTCTAACACAATATATTTACGACCAGAAACGGCACAAGGTATTTTTGTGAATTACCTTAATGTGCAAAAAACAGGTCGTATGCGTTTACCTTTTGGGATAGCTCAGATAGGTAAAGCGTTTAGAAATGAGATTGTTGCACGTCAGTTTATTTTCCGTATGCGTGAGTTTGAGCAAATGGAAATGCAATTTTTTGTGAAACCCGGCGACGAAATGAAATGGTTTGCAGAGTGGAAAGAGCAAAGAATGAAATGGCATTTAGCTCTTGGTTTCGACGAAAATAAATATCGTTATCACGACCACGATAAACTTGCACATTATGCAAATGCCGCCACCGATATTGAATTTGATTTTCCTTTCGGATTTAAAGAATTAGAGGGTATTCATTCTCGTACAGATTTTGATTTGTCGCAACATCAAGAATTTTCAGGTAAAAAATTACAATATTTCGATAACGAAGAAAACCGCAGTTATGTACCCTATGTTGTTGAAACTTCTATCGGTTTAGACCGAACTTTTTTAATGATTTTATCTAACTCATATACCGATGAAATTATAGAAAAAGAAGATGGTAGCAAAGACCAACGTGTGGTTTTGAAAATACCTGCTGCTCTAGCTCCTGTTAAAGTTGCAGTGCTTCCGCTAATTAAAAAAGATGGTTTACCCGAAAAAGCAAGAGAAATTTTAAAACGATTACAATTCGAGCATAATTGCCAATACGACGAAAAAGATTCTATCGGCAAGCGTTATCGCCGACAAGATGCAATTGGAACACCTTTTTGTATTACTATTGACCACGATACTTTAACCGATAATATGGTTACAATTCGTCATCGTGATACAATGCAGCAAGAACGTGTTTCTATTGATAATATTGAGGAAATAGTAAACAAAAAAGTTAGTTTGCGTACTTTATTAGAGAAACTATAAGAAAACTTAAAATTTGTAAATTAGAGTTGTATTTTGTTGATTTGTAGGTTATGTGGTGTTTTTCAGCAGACCCTAATTTCTATTTTTGTTTAAAAAACTCTAAAGCACGTAAACTTACAATAAAAACATTGCGATAATAATATTTAATAATATCACGATATTTATAATTATTTTCAGACATTTTCATAGCTCCTTCTTGCGAAAGACCTACTCCGTGACCATAACCTTTACCTTTTAAAAGAACTGTTTTTTCTTTAGGAATAAGTTCAAAAAATGTTGAACGCAATTTAAATTCGGCTCTAATATCTTTTAGCAAAACAGAATCTTTCCCTATTTTATAATACATTTTTCTGTTTTCTTGCGAAAAGGCTAAATCATTTGTGCTTAAATGTTCTATCGGGAAACCGTTTTTTTGTAACATTGTTCTCCATTTCCAAAGCGGGATTTCTTTTTCCCACATATAGTTTCGTTCATTTACACTAAAAGTATCGGCCACCGATTTTAAATAAGATTTAGGAGTTAGCCAAACCATTTCCGACGACATTGTTTGTCCTCCGGAATTTGAATGAAATGTAGCTGTTATTAAATTTAATGTTGTATCAACAATAACCAATCCTTTTGTAAGTTTTACGGCTCGTTTTATAACATCGCTCTTTTCTGCTTTGTGCAGATATGCCTGACAATGAATATCTGAACACAAATTAAACCCTTCGTCTATATGACGATAAAAGTTTTTTAAAGCATAGGTTCTACAAATAATTGCTTGTGTTTTATAATACTCGGCATTTGCTTTTATACCGCCCTCGCATTCAACCACTCCGGCAACATATTCTTCTAAATTAACTCTGTTTATTATTTTAATTGTATTTGCACTTGGCGTGATTTTTAAATCGCCTGTATAAGCTCTCTCTTTAAATTTTGATGGCGAAATTACTTGTATCTTAAACGAATTATATTCCATTAGCCCTGCTAACTCTAGGCTTTTGTAAGTGCCTATTTGCGAATTTAAATCTTTAATAATTAATACAGTATCGTTTAATGATATGTTGAAAACTGTATTCTTTTCAATTGTAATAATATGAGAACTATCTGCAATTATCTGGTATTTACCATTTTCTACAGATAAAAAAATTGTATTTATATTTTTATTATGAAATAATCTTATATTTATATCTTGTGCAACAGAAAAAATAGAAGAATAAACAATTATACAGATTATAAGTATATATCTCACCTTATTTTTTTTAATGTTTGCAAATCTAAATATTTGCATTGAGTTTTTGAAATATAATGATGTTTTAATCAGGATAAACTTATATTTTACTTCATTGGTCACAAATGTAGTTAAAACTATGCACTTT
>CAZRWZ010000038.1:0-15496 GCA_964603745.1 uncultured Bacteroidaceae bacterium
AGTTCTAAAAAATAGTTTTTCAATAATATTCTCATTTTTTTTTATATTATTTCCCACTTGAAAAGGGGTTTAGGGGAATTGTTATTTAAAATAAATCATAAAAAAATCAGCGTTTATCAGCGTCAAAAAAAAATAACCAACAGATGAACAAGGAATAATCAACAGACGAATGAGAAAAGATGTGAGACTAAATAGTTGGCAGTTTAGCAGTTGGCAGTTTAACAGTCGGCAGTTTAGCAGTTGGCAGTTGGCAGAGGGCAGTCGGCAAAGGGCAGTCGGCAGAGGGCAGTTAGCAGTTTAGCAGTAGGCAGTCAGCAGTTAGGCAGTCGGCAGAGGGCAGTTAGCAGTCGGCAGTTGGGCAGTTTAGCAGTAGGCAGTAGACAGAGAGAAGCGAGAGGTCGTGAAAAAAGAAACAAAAAAATGTTTATGCAGGTTATTAAAAATTCCGATAGCTATAGGAAAGAGAGATTGAAAACAAGAACAATTTGTTAATTAAAATATCTGTTATAAAACACAAGTTATATTTTTTTTCTACATTTGTACTAGCTAATTAAAAAAAGCAGTGACAAAATAACTGATAAAATACTGGTTATATGGAAATTAAAAGAATATTTGATTTAGTAGATAATTACGAAGAAAAATTTAACAAAGACGATGTTTTTGCTGCAAAAATAACAGGATCGTGGAAAAAATATAGTGTAAAAGATTATCGTGACTACTCCGACAATATAAGTTATTCGCTAATAGCAATGGGAATAAAAAAAGGTGATAAAATTATAACTGTTACCAATAACAGACCAGAGTGGAACTTTTGTGATATTGGAATAATGCAAGTTGGAGCTATTCATGTGCCAATTTACCCAACAATTAGTGATGAAGAATATACACATATTTTAAATAATGCTGAGGCAAAAATAGTATTTGTATCATCAAAACTTTTATACAATAGAATTAAACCAATTGCAGATACTATAACCAGTATTACCGATGTTTTTGCTTTTGATGAATTTGAAGAATCAAGAAATTGGAAAGAGTTTTTAGATTTAGCGAAGAACAATAAAGACAAATATAAAGAAGAACTTTTAAAAATTAAGGATAGTATTGACCAAGATGATGTTTGCACATTGATATACACATCTGGAACAACTGGTTTATCTAAAGGTGTTATGCTTAGTCATAAGAACTTTTTAAGTAATGTTGATGGCGTTTTGCCCAGAATACCAATTAACGAAACAGACCGAGCATTAAGCTTTTTACCACTTTGCCATGTTTACGAAAGAATGGTTGGATATACATATCAAACCAAAGGTTTAAGTATATATTATGCCGAAAATATGGGTACAATTGCTAATGATTTAAAAACAGTAAAAGCAAGCTTATTTACCACTGTACCACGTTTATTAGAAACCGTTTACGACAAAATAATTACAAAAGGGAAAGATTTAGAAGGCTTTAAAAAAGCAATTTTTAATTGGTCGTTGAAATTAGCAAGTAATTACGATATCGAGAATCAAAATTTTATATCTAAAATTAAGATGTCGATTGCAGATAAGCTTGTTTTTTCTAAATGGAGAGAAGCTTTGGGCGGAAATATAAAGTTAATTGTTAGTGGTGGAGCATCATTACAACCAAAATTAGCAACATCATTTTATGCAGCAAAAATAATGGTTGCAGAGGGTTATGGTTTAACAGAAACATCGCCTGTTATAGCTTTTAATGATATTATGACCAAAGATGGATTTATGATTGGAAGTGTTGGTCCTATTATTCATAATACAGAAGTAAAAATTGCTGATGATGGAGAAATACTTGTAAAAGGACCCGGTATAATGAAGGGTTATTATAACAACGAAAAAGAAACTAAAGCAGTTATAAAAGATGATTGGTTTCATACTGGCGATGTTGGCGAAATTGTTAACGGTAAGTTTTTAAAAATTACTGACAGAAAGAAAGAAATATTTAAAAATTCTGCCGGAAAATATATTGCACCTCAGGTAATTGAAAATAAGTTTAAAGAATCTTTCTTGGTTCAACAAATAATGGTTGTTGGCGATGGTGAAAAGTTTGCCAGTGCATTAATATCACCAAATTTTAATTATCTACATTATTGGGCAACAAAACATAAAATTCATTTTAGAGATAATAAAGAATTAATTCAAAATGAAGATGTTCTTAAGAAAGTTCAAGACGAGATAACCCGACAAAATAAAGAATTGGCTGCTCACGAGCAACTAAAAAGGTTTAGATTAGTTTGCGATGAATGGACAACTCAATCCGGAGAACTTTCTCCTACTTTAAAAAAGAAACGCCGAATACTATATAAAAAATACGATCATATCTTAAGAGATATTTATCAATATGCCGAAGGAGAAGAAGATAGAGCTATTAAAAAATAAAAAACTATGCAGCTCTAATGTAAATTTTTCTAACCAAAATCATCAAACATTATATTTTCTTTAGGAACACCTAAATCGAACAGCATTTTTTCTACTGCAGAATTCATCATTGGCGGACCACAAAGATAATATTCTATTTCTTCGGGTTCTTCGTGATTGTTTAAATAGTTATTATAAATAATTTGATGTATAAAACCTGTGTAACCTTCCCAATTATCTTCTGGCAATGGTTCTGATAAGCCAATCTCAAATTTAAAATTAGGAAAATCTTTTTCTATTGCTCTAAAATGATCTTCGTAGAAAACCTCTTTTAACGAACGAGCTCCATACCAGAATGTAGCTTTTCGTTTTGTTTTCTTAGTTAAAAACTGGTCGAAAATATGCGAACGCATAGGAGCCATTCCTGCCCCACCGCCTATAAACATCATTTCGTTGTCGGTATCTTTTATAAAAAATTCGCCATAAGGTCCTGATATCATAACTTTATCGCCAGGTTTAAGAGAAAAAATGTACGACGAACAAATTCCCGGATTTACATTCAACCAAGTATTTTTTGCTCTATCCCAAGGTGGTGTTGCAATACGTATGTTTAGCATAACAATATTTCCTTCGGCAGGGTGATTTGCCATAGAGTATGCTCGATAAGTTTCTTCGGGATTTTTCATTTTTAAATCCCACATATTAAATTTATCCCAATCTTCTCTGTATTCTTCTTCAATATCAAAACCTTTAAAATCTACATCAATTTTCGGAACATCTATTTGAATATATCCGCCAGAGCGAAAATCAAGAGTTTCTCCTTCGGGTAATTTTACAACAAATTCTTTTATAAATGTTGCTTGTCCTTTGTTCGACACCACTTCGCATTCCCATTTCTTAATTCCCATAATTTCTTGTGGAATAAGAACTTCCATATCGTTTTTAACTTTTACCTGACAAGCTAAACGCCAATCGTTTTGGGCTTCTTTTCTAGTAAAATATCCTGTTTCGGTAGGTAAAATTCCACCGCCACCTTCGGGTACTTGTATTCTGCACATCGCACAAGTTCCGCCACCGCCACAAGCCGATGGTAATAATATTTTATTATTTCCGAGTGTTGATAATAAGGTAGAACCGGGCGATACCACTAATTCGTCTTCGTTATTAATTTTTATTTTAACCTCTCCCGATGGCATTAATTTTGCCTTTGCAAAGAGTAAAATCCCAACTAAAATCAAAGTCATTAACAGAAACACTACTATTCCTGCAAAAATTACTGTAGATGTTGATAATATAATCATTTCAAAATATTTTTTTAAAGTTTAATACCCATAAAACTCATAAAGGCAATACCCATAAGTCCTGTTATTATAAATGTGATACCCAAACCACGCAAAGGTGCAGGAACATTAGAATATTTAATTTTTTCTCTAATTGCAGCTATACCAACAATTGCAAGAAACCAACCTATTCCAGAACCAAGTGCAAACGAAGTTGCCTCGCCTATTGAGGCATATTCTCGTTCTTGCATAAATAACGAACCTCCGAGAATTGCACAATTCACAGCAATAAGTGGTAAAAATATCCCCAAAGATGCGTATAATGATGGTGCATATTTTTCTACAATCATTTCAACTAACTGAACCATTGATGCTATAACTGCTATAAATATGATAAAGCTTAAAAAACTTAAATCTACATCAGCCAAACTCGGGCTAACCCAAGTTAAAGCACCTTCTACTAACAAATATTTATTCAGCAGATAATCTACAGGAACAGTTATCCCTAACACAAAAACCACAGCCAAACCAAGCCCTGCCGATGTTTTAACAGTTTTACTAACAGCAAGATAAGAACACATACCCAAAAAGTATGCAAATACCATATTGTCAATAAAAATAGACTTTACAAATATGTTTATTATATTTTCCATATCTTTAATTATATTAATTTTCGATTAAACTTCGTGTTCTACTTCTCTGAACCCAAATAATTATACCTACAACAATTAATGCCATTGGGGGTAATATCATTAAACCATTACTTTCGTAACCTGTATTTTCGATAAACCAAGTTAAAACTTTAATTTCTCCAATACCAGGAAGTGTAATAGTTCCGGCTCCAAGCAATTCCCTAAAAAATGCAATAATTATAAGTATCATTGCATATCCTGCACCATTTCCAATACCGTCCATAAACGAAGCCCAAGGCTTATTACCTAAAGCAAATGCTTCTAAACGTCCCATAATTATACAATTTGTGATAATCAGTCCTACAAAAACCGAAAGTTGTTTACTTACATCATAAGCAAAAGCTTTTAGAACTTGATCTACAACAATTACTAAAAACGCAATAATTACAAGCTGAACAATAATTCTAATTCGGTTAGGGATAGTATTTCTAAGCATAGAAATAATTACGTTGGCAAAAGCCAAAACAACTGTTACAGAAAGCCCCATAACAATTGCAGGTTCTAATTTAACTGTTACCGCCAATGCCGAACAAACACCTAAAACCTGCACGGTAATCGGGTTGTTTTCGTTAAGCGGATCTGTTAACAGTTTTACATTCTTTTTTGAAAATAATTCGCTCATAATTATTTATCTTTATTATTTTTTAAATATTTTTGATATCCTTCTAAACAATCGAATACCATTTTTTCTAAACCTTTACTTGTGATTGTTCCGCCCGAAATTGCATCAACTCCGTGTTTTAAATCGCCTGCACGCTGTGCAGCTCCTTTGCCTCCTTTATGTACATTTATCGAAACAAATTTATCTCCCTCAAAAATACTTTTATTTTTAAAAGGTTTTTGAAACCAGTCTTTATTAATATCGGCTCCTAAACCGGGAGTTTCTCCTTTGTGGTCGAAAACAGCACCAAAAATTGTGTTATTATCTGGTTCAAAAGACAAATATCCCCAAATTGGTCCCCATAATCCTGTTCCTAATAAAGGTATAATTGTTTTTTTTGTTCCATCGTCCATATTTACAATAAACAATGGCAAGGTTCTATCTTCGATACCTTTTTTATTCTCAACTTTAAGATTGATATTAAATGCGTCTGCTTCAACTTTTTCTCCCTTAGAATTTATTGCAATTCTGTTTTCTTCGGGGATATACTTATCAAAAAGTTCTGCTGCATTTTTCTTTGTGCTTGATATATTAACCGATGCTAATATATTCTGAATTTTTTCTATTCGCACATTTTCTTTCTGTATAGGTTTAAGTGTTTCTGCAGTAAACGACAAAACTGCCGCAACAATAATCACCATAACCGATGCGTAAATAAATATGTATAAACTACTATCTCTATTCATAATCTAATTTTTAAGCAGTTATTTTAACTCGTTTTAATCTTTTTTTAATATTTGCTTGAACAATATAATGATCAATTAATGGGGCAAATGTATTTAAGAATAATATCGAAAGCATCATTCCTTCGGGATATGCAGGATTTACTACTCTTATCAATACAGCTATAATTCCAATTAAAAATCCATAAATAATTTTACCGTTTTTTGTTTGCGATGCAGAAACAGGGTCTGTAGCCATAAATACAGCACCAAATGCAAAGCCACCAAGCAATAAATGATTTAATGGGTTCATTTGCATATACACATTTGTTTCTGGTCCTAAAATATTAAATACTAAACCCATAAAATATCCACCTGCAAATACCGATAACATTACTCTCCAGCTTGCCACTCCTGTAAACAATAAAATTGCTGCACCAATAAATATTGCAAGAGTTGAAGTTTCGCCTATTGAACCAGAATAAGTTCCAATAAACATATCAAACGAGCTAAGTTTACTACCTACTGCATTAACTATTGTTGCACTAGCATTTCCTGCTTCGGCAGCCATTTGTGCAAGCGGTGTTGCTCCCGAAAATCCATCAACAGTAGTTAAACCATCGGTTAAACCTGCTGTCCAAATTTTATCTCCCGACATTGACGAGGGATAAGCAAAAAACAAAAATGCACGAGCTAAAAGAGCAGGGTTCCAAATATTCATTCCTGTTCCACCAAAAACCTCTTTGCCTATAATTACTGCAAAAGCAACTGCTACTGCAACCATCCATAAAGGTGTATCAATAGGAATAATTAAAGGAATTAACATTCCCGAAACAAAATATCCTTCGTTTACTTCGTGTCCACGCAGTTGTGAAAAAAGAACTTCTAAACCCAAGCCAACAACGTATGAAACAATTATTAACGGAAGCATTCTTATTAATCCGAAAATAAAATTATTCATTAGTGTTGATTGCTCGCCAATTGCAAGAAAATGCTGATAGCCTATATTCCACATTCCGAACAACAATGCAGGGATAGTAGCAATTACAACTAAAAACATTGTTCTTTTTAAATCTATTGCATCTTTAATATGCGTGCCTGTGCTTGTTACCGTATTTGGTACAAAAAACAGTGTTTCTGCAGCATCAAAAGTTGAATGAAGAAAATGAAATTTTCCACCTTTTTCAACATGAGGCTTTATATTATCTAATAATTTTCTTAATGCTTTCATCTTAACTTAACTCCTTTATCATTAAATTAATACCATTGCGAATTATTTTTTGCACTTCTATTTTCGATGTACAAACAAACTCACATAAAGCTAAATCTTCTTCGGCAACTTCGTATATACCAAGTTGTTCCATTTTATCAATATCTTCGGCTAAACATGCTTTTATTAAATATGTTGGCAATATATCCATTGGCACAACTTTTTCGTATTCTCCGGTAACAACAAAAGCTCGCTCTCCCCCATTAAGATTGGTATCTAACGAGTATTTTTTTGATGGCATCAACCACGAAAAATACGTTTTAGAGATAGAGAATTTTTTAAAACGAGGACTTATCCAACCAAAAAATTCGTAATAATTACCTTCGGGGATAACTGTTATTTGAGAGTTGTATGCTCCTATAAACCCTTGCGAAATTTTTCCTGTAAGCACATTGCCGTTTATAACTCTATTGTTTTTATCATTAAAAGAACTTTCGTTAAAAGAGTTTAACGCTTCGCCCAAAATAGTGTTATAATATTTTGGCTCAGACACTTGCGAACCAACTAAAGCTATAATTTTTCTTGCATCAAATTTTCCTTGTGAAAACAAACGTCCTATTATTACAACATCTTGCGGGTTTACATACCAAACAAATTCACCTTTGTTTATAGGGTCAATTTTGTTTATCTGTGTTCCTATTGTTCCTGCCGGATGTTTGCCTATAAATTTATTAAGTTCAACACCTTTTATTTGTGAGAAAAAAGTATCATCAGCTTTTCCATCAATATTCAAATTAATTTTTCCATCGGTAAGTTTTGATAAAATATCAATACCTTTTTGAAAATTATCTTTTTCATTAGAAAGTATAAATTCATAATCTACACCAAGCGGTGCACTATCAAATGCAGAAATAAATATTGATTTTGGTTTTGTTTCAGGATTGGCAATTATTGCGTAAGGTCGTTGCCTGATAAAAGGCCAAACTCCTGCATTTAACATTGTTTCTTTTATATTTTCTACGGTTAATGATGTGTCCGAAATATTAAAATTTTCATATTTAATATCATCGTCGGCTTCAATAAGTACATATAAAATACGTCTTCGTTCGCCTCTTACTATTTGTTTTACTATTCCGCTAACAGGAGATGTAAATTTAATATTAGGATTTTTTTTAGCAAAAAACAAAACAGTACCAGCTTTCACTTCTGTTTCGGGCTTAACAACAAGTTTAGGTATTATTCCTTCAAAATCGGTTGGTTGCACAGCAAACATTTTAGTTTTGTTTGTATCTACCAAGATTTTTTCGGCTTCACCATTCAACTTAATATCTAAACCCTTTTTTAGAGTTATTATTTTACTCATATATTATTTTTATTTAGTATAAATAAAATTTCTTTTACAAAAATAAATAAAATTTCTTATCATTTAGTATATAAAAAAAGAAATATTTAAGGATAATAATATCTTTTTATACAGATATTGATATATATCAGATATTCAAGTTGTTGCAAACTTACATATCTATATTATTCGATAAGTATTTTACAACATATTATATATTTATCCATTTAGTTAGATGTTTAAATTATTAACTTGTGTACTTCGGCAATAGCATCTATTATTTTATTTACCGATATCTCGTGGTAGTAAAACCTAGTTGCATTGCTCCTTCAAGCAAAAAAGGTATTTTATTAATTGAAGTGATTATTTCAATGGAAAATTAGTAATTGAGATAATTTGAAGATATAGGGGAGTTCTAATAATTAAAGTATACGTTTGCCCTGATATTTTCGGTAAAAAACTTTTAAAATTGGCTAAACAATATTACTTTTATAAACTTTTTTATTAAAATTTAGCACATTTAAAAAAATGAAGAATATTGATCCTAAAAAGAATTACGAAGCTACAAAAAAAGCAATTGGCTACGTAAGTCGCAAAAACGCTAAACAAAAAGATTACGACAGAATTGGTTTTATGTCGGGATTAGAAGTTCATCAACAATTAAAAACAAAACACAAATTGTTTTGCCATTGTCCGGCAGGAGTTTTTAAAAAGAATGACGATTTTAATGCAGAAATTATCAGACATATGCGTCCTACCCTTTCGGAACTTGGCGAGTATGATGGCACTGCATTGATGGAATTTAAAACCAGAAAAGAAATAATATATCGTATAAACAACGAAAACACCTGTACCTACGAAATAGACGATACACCACCTTTTCCTATAGATAGAGAAGCTTTAGAATATGCTTTAGAAATATCCTTACTTAGTAAATTAAATATTGTAGGCGAAGTTCACATTACTCGTAAACAATATCTTGATGGCAGTATTCCTGCTGGTTTTCAGCGAACTGCAATACTCGGAGTTGAAGGCGAGATACCTCTAAAGAATAAAAAAGTACGACTTATTCAACTAAGTATAGAGGAAGATTCTTGTAGAGAGATTTCGGATATAGGACACACAAGAGTTTACAAAACAGACCGTTTAGGAATGCCTTTAATAGAAACTGTTACATATCCTGAAATGGTAAACCCTGAAGAGGTTAAAGAAGCTGCCGATTATATCAGATTTTTGAACCGTAGCACAGGAAAAGTAAGAACAGGTATCGGTGCAGGCAGAGAAGATGTTAATGTAAGTTGCAAAGGCGGTACACGTGTTGAAATAAAAGGAGTTTCACATAATAAATGGATACCTGAATTAACACACGTAGAGGTTTTTAGACAATGGGCTTTGTTAGCAATTCGCGATAAATTAAATAAATCTGTTAAAAATCAAGAAAATTGGAAAATAAACTACGAGTATCTCGATTTTGATATGTTTGAGATTACCTACGAGCCAATTAAAGATGCAAAAGACAAACATCAAAAACTAATAGCCGTTAATCTTCCAGGTTTTGCAGGTATATTATCACATTTTACACAGCCAACTAAAATGTTTGCCGATGAAATTACAGACCGCCTAAAAGTTATTGCTTGTTTGGAAAAACCAAATATGATTCATTCAGAAGATTTTAAACCTATTATTACAGATATAGACAAAGAACTAATAGCTCCAATGCTAAAAGCAGGCGAAAACGATGCACAAATAATTATTTGGGGACCTGAGGAAGATATGCAAACAGCACTTGAAGTTATAGAAGAGCGTTGCAAAATGGCGTTTGAAGGTGTTCCTGAAGAAACTCGTAAATCTTTTGCCAATGGTTCTACAATTTTTGAACGTGTACTACCTGGTGCCGACAGAATGTATCCTGATACAGACTCCCCACCAATTCCACTAGAAGGAAAATATATTGATAAACTTGCAAAAGGATTACCTGTTGAAGTTTTTGATAGATTTAAACAATTGCAAAATTGGAATATCCCAAGTGATACATACAATTATATTTTAAAAAACAACCTTGTTCCTTTAATAGAAAAAATAGTTACAGACTTAAAAATTGATGCAAAATTTGTTGGTATATTTTTAGGGCATAAACTTAAACATATTGAAGGTAAATTTAATAAAATTAAAGGTTTTGAATACGATAAAGTATATGATTTATTTAATTTTATCAAAAAAGAAAAATTAAACTTAAATATTTCTAAATATATGATGATTCTTCTTTATCAACACCCTCAAATGGAATTTGTTTCATTGCTATCAATAATAAAATACAAAAAAAGAAACAAAGAAGAACTTATTGCCCCTATCTCATTTTTAAAAGAAAAATACAAAGAAATAGGAAAGAAAAAAGACAAAAAATCTGAAACCGACTGGGTTATGGGCGAAATTAGAAAACAAGCTTTAGGAAATATTGACTTAGTTAAACTAAGAAAAGAAATAATGAAATAAAGTAATAAGTATTAGACTTTAGACAAAAGATTTAAGAAAATGGATAACGAGATTTTTCAAGGATATAAAGGAAAAGCATTAGAATTGCTTAAGAAATATAAGGTTAGAGTTTGGGGACACGCTATAATTGAAACTACAAGAGGAAAGTTTGAAGGAACAGTTTTGCCACGTTCTGAAAACGATGATAATGAGCATATTGTTGTAAAAATAATTACAGGATACAATATAGGTATTGATGTTTCTACTGTTAAAACAATGAAAGAAACAGATTTTAAAAAAGCCAATTATGCAATTCCTGAACAAGAATTTCCTACAACAGAAAACCTACCTAACGTAAAGCTTTTTGGTACAGGCGGTACAATTGCTTCTAGATTAGATTATAGAACAGGAGCCGTAATCCCTGCGTTTTCGCCAGGCGAACTTTATGGAGCTGTGCCAGAACTTGCTGATATTTGTAACCTAACAACAGAAAAAGTTTTTGCAGTTTTCTCAGAAAATATGGGACCAGACCAATACATGTCTCTTGCAAAAGCAATAGGTAAAGAAATTGAAAACGGTGTTGATGGAATTGTTATCGGACACGGAACAGATACCTTACACCACACAGCTGCTGCATTAACTTTTATGGTGCAAAATTCTCCTGTGCCTATTGTATTGGTTGGTTCGCAGCGTTCGTCGGACAGACCAAGTTCTGATGCTGCTCTTAACCTAATGCACGCAATGACTGCTGCAGGGCATTCTGATATTGCCGAAGTAATGGTTTGTATGTTCGGACCAACGTCTGACGATTATGGTTTGCTACACAAAGGAACTCGTGTTAGAAAAATGCACTCGTCGTATCGTTCTACTTTCCGTACTATTGGCGATACTCCTCTTGCACGAATTAGCCGTAAATACATAGTACCAATTAAAGAAAACTACAAAAAACGCCGTAGCGATAATAAAGTTGATATTCTTCCATTTTTTGAAAAGAAAATAGGAATGCTTTATTTTTGGCCAGGCATGCAACCTGATGCTTTAGATGCGTTTATTGATAACGGATACAAAGGTGTTATAATTGTTGGAACAGGACTTGGACACGTGAACAAAGCACTTTATCCGGCAATAAAACGAGCAAAAGAAAAAGGTGTTATGTTGTTTATGACATTACAAACCCTTTGGGGATATGTTCATATGTTTGTTTATGACACTGGTCGTGATTTGGTAGCACAAGGAATAATTCCTCTTGGAAATATGTTACCAGAAGTTGCTTGGGTAAAACTTGGCTGGGTTATGGGACAAACACAAGACCCTAAAAAAGTGAAAGAAATGATGCTTAAACCAATAAATGACGAAATAACCGAACGTGAGCCATACAACGGATACCTTGTATTTCAAGGTGGTGTGCCTGAGGTTGAAGAGTTTGTTAAGAAGGTTAGAAAATAAAAATTATGTCAACAGCGTCGTTAAAAAGATTAAGATTATCTAAATTTAAGTTAGAAACTTTATTAGATATTACTAATGCAATAAACGATAATATATCTAAAAACGATTTATTTAAGCGTTTTGGCTATATCCTTAACAAACAACTGAATATAGGCGTTGTTGTTGTTCTTCGTTATAATGAGGGGGAGCTTATAACAGAACTGCAATCCGGAATAAAAAACAAATTTCAGACAGATATAAGTTTTATAAAAGAAACTGAAAAATACAAAAATATTACTTCTATAATTGACCATCAAAACAAAACAATGAACCGTTTTGATTTTATTTTACCAATTATTCATAAAGATACCCCTCTAGGTTATGTTTTAATTGGTGATATAGAAGAAGGCTCTGGAATGAGTCCTTCGGTAAAGCACTTAAATTTTGTGCAAACACTTGCTAATGTAGTAATGGTAGCAATAGAAAACAAAAGATTATTTAGCAAATTGATTAGCCAAGAGGGTGTGAAAAAAGAACTTGAATTGGCAGCTAAAATGCAATCTTTATTAATTCCTAAAAAAGAAAATTTACCAAATAATAAAAAAATACAAATTGATGCGTATTACAAACCACATCATGAGGTTGGTGGCGATTATTATGATGTGATAGATTTAGGTAATAATGAAATAGGATTTTGTATTGCCGATGTTTCTGGTAAAGGTATTTCGGCGGCATTGTTAATGTCTAATTTTCAGGCATATTTACGTGCACTTTTTACCATAGACAGTAATTTACAAGAGCTTGTTATTAAGTTAAATAACAGAATTATTGAATTAACTAATTCTGATAAATTTATTACATTATTTATTGGAAGAATAAACCTTACAACAAAAGAACTTAAATATATTAATTGTGGTCATATTCCTCCCATTCTGTACGATAGATGCGATAAAACAATAAATTATCTTAAAAAAGGAACAATTGGTGTGGGAATGCTAAGTAAAATGCCACAAATAAAAGAAGGTTCTTATAAAATAACTTGTTCTTCGAGAATTATTTGTGTTACTGATGGAATTACCGAAACAGAAAATGATAAACAAAAAGAATTTGGAACAAGCGAAATAGAATTAGAACTTACAAAAAATAATTCTATTGATATACTTATTCAAAATATTCTAAAAAAACTAAGATTATACAGAAAAGATAATCCTCAATTTGATGATATAACTATATTAGGTATTGATGTTTTTTAAGTTTGTGCTAAACATAATCATTAAGCAAGATATTAACAAAACAAGAGTGTAGTTTTAAGCAACACTCTTGTTTTGTTTTAATCTATAAACTAACAGAGTGAAACCCTAACTAATACCTGAAGTAGGCATTTTTCTATCAACTTTTTTAATAAGACCTTGCAAAACTTTACCTGGTCCAATTTCTGTAAATTCTGTAGCATTATCAGCCATCATATTTTTAACAGTTTGTGTCCACCGAACAGGAGAGGTTAGTTGCAGGATTAGGTTTTGTTTAATTTTATCAACATCAGTATTTGGCATTGCATTAACATTTTGATAAACTGGACAAATAGGTGTTTTAAATTCAGTTTCGTTAATAGCTTTTTCAAGCTCTAGTGCAGCCGGTTTCATAAGTGGAGAGTGAAAAGCACCGCCAACATTAAGTTTTAAAGCACGTTTAGCACCTGCTTTAGTTAATAAATCACAAGCTAGATCAATACCTTTTACTGTACCCGAAATTACAATTTGTCCCGGACTATTAAAATTTGCAGGAACTACAACATCATCAATATTTTTACAAGCTTCTGCCACATAATCATCTTCTAAACCAATAATTGCTGCCATGGTAGATGGTTCTATTTCGCATGCAGATTGCATTGCCATAGCACGTTTGTAAACTAATTTTAATCCATCTTCAAAAGAAAGTGCTCCGGCAGTTACTAATGCCGAAAACTCGCCAAGCGAATGACCTGCAACCATATCTGGATTAAAATCACTACCAAGTGTTTTTGCTAAAATAACCGAGTGTAAGAAAATTGCAGGTTGAGTTACTTTTGTTTGACGCAAATCTTCGTCGCTACCCTCAAACATAATATCGGTAATTCTAAAACCTAAAATCTCGTTGGCTTTTTCAAATAATTCTTTTGCCATTGAAGAAGTTTCGTAAGCTTCTTTGCCCATTCCCGAAAATTGTGCTCCCTGTCCGGGAAATACATATGCTTTCATATTTATAAAGTTTTATTTTTTATAATTAAATTGCAAATATAGTTGTATTAGTTGAAATTTCATAAAGTTAAATTTTTGATACTGTATTTTTTATAGTAGTGATGATTTTGCACAACAGACTGGTGCAATAGCAGTAGCGGATAATAGCGGTTTAAGTTCATTAAACAAAAGTAGCCAAATTACCATCTTATCCAAGTAGTCAAATCGACAGATTTGGCAAAGCCCGATATAAGCTACTCCGCCCGAATACTCACTGATTTTGCTGTTTTTTATACACTGTTGTGTGTCGTTTATGTTTTAATTAGTGCCTGTCTATAAAGTCAGATTTCTGCGTTACGCTTGTTTGAAAAATGGTCATTTACATATGTAAACTCACATTTTTCAACCTACGCAAGCCTTGAACTCGAACTTTCTACACCAGACATTTGAGTTTATGTACAAGCACTAATTAGAGCTTGTCTATAAAGTCCTATTTCTGCGTTGTTGCTCAAAATCCAAATCAATTAAAAATCCATCAATTGCTTCGATTGAAAGTAAGATGTCAAATAAATATTTTTTAGCTCGCTCTGTCATAAATTAAAATTTTTGAGTTTTCAATTTCGTTTCTTAAATATGGATTTTTTATATTCAAATTTGTTACTAAATCAACCTTTCTTGCAAACAAATCTTCTAATTCAGACCACAATTTCATTAATATTTCACCTTTTTCGCATGGTGGTAAATCTTCAAGTTCAACAATTAAATCAACATCGCTGGTTTGAGGATTAAAGCTCCCTTTTGCTATTGAGCCAAATACAAATATTCTATTTACCTTGTATTTATTACAAAGTGCAACTAACTTTTCAATCTTATTTTCTATTTCAATTGGCAATTTCATATTCCAAAGATACAACTTTTAAAAAAGCATTCAAACTTCAAATAAAATTTAATGAATAACTATTTTATCATCGTTATCAATATGCCGAAAAAATTGCTGAAATTATGAGATAAAAATTGTAAATAGGGTCTGCTGAAAAGCTCTGAGGTGTATTAGATTTTTATTTTCTGAAACAGTTTAATAATTGGAATTAACGTCTAGAGCAAACGCAGTTGCGGATTACGAGCGGTTTCAGTTCGTTACAACCAAATAGCCAAATCTTT
>CAZRWZ010000039.1:0-14190 GCA_964603745.1 uncultured Bacteroidaceae bacterium
TAATCAGTTTCACTTTAACTCAAATAGTGAAGCTCTGACTATTAATATTTTAAAACTAAACCTGTGGATATAATCGTGCGGCAGCGGGGGTTCTTCAAAAAAAAATACCTAACAGTTTAAATTCTGTTAGGTATTTTATGGTCTTTAAATCATTTTTGTTAATCCAATTTAAACATAGCAAGCAATTTATCGTCAAGTTCTGTTTCTACAACTCCTTGATCAATTAAAATTTGGAAATAATCTTTTACTTTCTCAACCAATTCGTCACCCGAAACATAATCGAAATTTACGTTGTTTAAGAATAACTCAACATTCTCTGGTGGTTGACGCATCATATCAAAAGAAAGATTTGCAGCGTCGGTTTTGTTTTCGTTTACCCACTCAATTGCTAATTTTAATTCATCTAAAAACACCTGTGTTTCTTCGGGGTAATTTCTTGTAAATTCGCCTTTAAAAACAATACCTGCATTTGGGAAAGAACCAAAACCATCGTTAATTTCGTTCCAAATTTTATTGTATGATATCTGCGATACTTCCTCGCCCATTTTTTCCATAATTTTAAGAGCATAACTTGCTTCCGGCTCTCGCAAGATTACTGTGTCAGAAGTTCCACGAACAAAGTTCATAAATATTTCTTCGGGACGACCAAAAGGTTCGCCATAAGTAAACTTGAAATCGTCGTAATTTAAACCCTTTGCTTCAATTACATATTTTGTAATTTTTGCAGGTGGTGCTTCGGCAAACAATGGTGTTTCAATTGTGTGTCCGATTAAATCTTCAAGTTTTTCGGCTTTGTAGCCACGTGCCAAAATACTAAAATTATCCCAAACAAAAAGTGCAGGAACTTTAACATCATTTTCTTTTAGTTTTGATGATGTGATAACGGCAGAAAAGCTAATATCAGCTTTACCGTTTACAATCCAACCAAGATGTTTTTCGGTTTCTTCCCAAACTTTAAGCTCTTTTATGTTAACTGCTTGACGAATTTTGTCAGATTGTAATAATCTCATTATCACAGGGTATGCCACAGGTGTTGCCGATTGTATTACAACATTTGGTTTTTCGCTTGCATCTTTTTCGCCTTCTACTTTTTCTACGTGTAGTTTATGAAAATAAACCCATATTTCCATATCGCTGATAATGCTTGTATGACTTTCAAAACCCATTTCTTTTAGCATATTTATTATAGGGATTGGTTCAAATCTCTGTACAAGTTTAAACCCGCCATCTTCTTCGGTGTCATATGCTTTTTTTATAATAATATCAAATGGGTCAGTTGCCATTGTTCTAACATCAAGCACATCAAAATCATCTTTTCTGTCGTACCAATGAATTTTCTGCTCTTCTTTAGGATTAAAAATAGAAATACGATATTCTCTACCTTCTTCAATATTAAACTTAAGTTTCATTCCTTCGGCTGCTTTCAATAAAGAAATTGGTTTTTCTACCGAAATAATTACAATGTTTTCTTGGGCTTTTAGTTTAGAAACTTTCTCGGTAATTTCGGTTAAACTGTCATCGTTTAACATATATCTTTCGCTCGATTCTTCCCAAGTTATTTCTTCGCCAATAAGTTCGTCTTCTTGTGCATTTATTGATATGCACTCTGGTGCATTATTAATTAACTCCTCAGAAACACCAAGATATTCGTTTATTGTATGAAGTATTTCACAAACAGAAACACCTGTTAGTTTTGCTGCATCTTTGAAGCTAGCAAATCTTGCCAAAGTATTATATAAGGCAGGTTTTTGCAACTTTTCAAATTTTGGCGATAGTTTTACTAAAAGTTTTTTCAACTCAGGATATTTATCTAAAGTTTCTTTAATATTTGCTTTAGCATAAATTGGTTTAATTTCTTCATCATCAGTTTTTGTTTCAATAAAAATTGCATCAACAGGGCAAATGTCAATTGCACTATTAGAGTCTTTTATTTCTGCATCGGAGTTTGGTTGTTTTTTTAAATACGCTTTGTTGTCGTTACCCATCTCAAAATTATTATCTGCCACATCTATACATGCCTGACAACCAATACAGTCTTCTGATACTTTATATATTTTCTTTTCCATAATATCTAATTTTTTAATTTACAATACAAAGGTAAACTACTTATGTAGATACATCAATACCTAGATGTTGGTATTTTCGGTATTTAATTACTTGATTTATTTTTAAAACTCTATTTAGTGTCTGTCTATAAAGTCAAGAGATTGAACTATAAAGTTCGAGTTCAAAGCCTGTGAGAAATTCAACCCGTAGAATACTAAGGTATTTGATGATTTGGATTTTGAGCAACAACGCAGAAATCGGACTTTATAGACAAGCTCACATAAAAAAGACCGATGTAATACAATTACATCGGTCTTTAAATTATTATATACAATTAGATGTATCTATCTTTTTAGTCGATTTTATTCTTTTTTTTTACCTTTTTTCTTCCCTTGTTTTTTTCCTTTAGCTTTTCCTTGCTTTTTTCCTTGCTTTTTTTCTTTATCTGCAACTTTGTTTGTGTTATTATCTAGTTGTTTGTCGGGATTTTGTTTCTGTTCTTCCACAACTTTTTCTGCTTTTACAGGTGTTACAGGTTTAGTTTTTGAGTTAAGCTCAGTTTTATTCTCTTTTTTCTTTCCTGCTTTTTTGCCTTGTGTTTGAGAATAAATATTACCAGAATTAATCAAGATAATTCCTAAAGCAGCAAATAATAAAGTTATTTTTTTCATATTTAATATTTTTAAATTATACTATACAAACTTACAATTTTCTTACCAAACTTTTATAAGGATTACCAAAAAATAATTAGGGGCTGCTGAGAAACGCATAATAGGTTGTTGTAAAGCTATTTAAGCTAAAACGCACTATTGTAAGTGCAAACTTTTAAAACATATGTGCTTATAAGTTTGCATTTACAAATATTAAAATCATAGTTTTATGCTTGCTCTGAGGCACATCATATTTTTATCTTCTTCAATTTGAGGTATGTATATACATCTGCATTTCAGAAAATAAAAATCTAATACAGCTCAGAGCTTTTCAGCAGACACTAGCTAAATTTTTTCTTTAATACTAATAGAAAAAATCTTTTGGGTTCTGTCGTCAATAATAAATCTGTTGTCTATTCTATTACCAACAACCCAAATAATATTGTTGTTTGCAGTGGTTAATATCCATGTGTTTTCCTTATCAACTAACGAAAATTTTTCATCAATAAAAAATTTGCTTAATTTCTTAAAATTTTTCATTCCAAGAGGCATAAAGCTGTCACCATTTTTCCATTTCCTTAATTTTAAAGGGAATTCTAATTTTTGACAATCGAAACATGCAATTTTTTTATCCTTAGGAACTTCAAAATTAATATTATTTAAAATGTCGAAATGCATATGCAAAGGAGCTTTCATGTGTGTAATTCCTTTTTGAATGACATATTCTTCTTCATTTTTTGCTGTTAAATTCGTTATAATTAAGAAATCTCTATCTTTAACTATTCTGTGCGATTTAGATAAAATTTGTTTTCCCGAGCTACTGTCAAGCATATCAATAAGCTCAAGAACTTGCTCATACGAATAGTCGTATTCTCTAATAAATTCAAATAAATATGTGTCAAGAGGATGCAACTTTTTAAGCATCTCAATATTAACCAAAATTTTATCTAATTGATGTATAAATATTTTCGATTTACGATATTTTACTTCATTTTCGTAAACCGTATTTATTTTTGTGAGAGCTCGCATATTTGCTTGCATTCTTGATATAAAATCAGGTTCAATTTCTTCAATTTTAGGTATTATATTATGCCTAATAAAATTTCTTTGATATTTATCAGAATCGTTGCTAGAATCGTCTTTCCATTTAATATTATTAGCTTCTAAATATTTTGTTATTTCTAGTCTGTCTGCAAATAAAACAGGTCTAATTACATTTCCTTTTTTATTAGAAATACCTTTCAGGCCTTTAATTCCGGTACCTCTCATTAAGTTAATAAAAAATGTTTCTACAGTATCGTTTCTGTTGTGAGCAACTGCAACTTTTGTGTAATTGTGTTCTTCGATTAATTCGTCGAACCAAGAATATCGCAACCTACGTGCTGCCATTTGTATAGAAATTTTATTTTCTGAGGCATAAGCTGTTGTATCAAACTTAATGGAATGACATTGCAGTTTGTGTTTAGCTGCATATTCTTTAACAAAGACCTCTTCGCTATCAGATTCTTTGCCACGTAAACCAAAATTTGTATGAGCTATTGTTATATTAAAACCTGTTCGGATAAACATTTCTGCCATAAAAACAGAGTCTCTTCCGCCACTTACACCAATTAAAATGTTATCAGATTTTTCTGCTAACTTATTATCCTCAATATATTGTAAAAACCTATTTTCCATACAAACAAATTTATTAAACAAAATAACAAATTAAAAAGCAATAAAAAAAGAATATTTGCAAAAATGCAATTTAACTAATACATATCAGAAATTCTGATAAAAAGACTTGACCAATTTGTGTCGCCATAATTTTTTCCTAAACGCACAATAATTAAATTTTTATCAGGATTTACATAAATAAATTGCCCTAAAATTCCTTCGGCCATATAGTCGCCGCTTAAGCTTGGTAACCACCATTGATACTGATAATAAGAAGCACTACCATTTTTTGTATCAACTTTTGTTGATTGTTTTACCCATGTTTCTGGAACAATTTGTTTCCCATTCCAATTACCATTATTTAAATATAATCTACCAATTTTTGCAAAATCTCTTGTTCTTGCATTAATACAACAAAATGTTTTTTCTAATCCATTTTTCTTTTTATCAATACTCCAACTGGCGTTGTATTCCATACCAATTTGCGACCATATCTTTTCTTGAAAATACTGAGTAATTGTTTTATTTTTTAATGCTTTTTCTAGCACTAAACCAAGTATTTGTGGACTTCCGCTAACATATTCGAAACTTGTGCCAGGTTCGTGTTTTAGTTTTGCTTTACTGATAGATTTCCTAAGGTTTCTGCCATAATAATAAGTAGCAGCGTCGCCAAAAGGGTTATAGTAACTTTCGTTGAAATCTAAACCTGAAGTCATTTGCAAAAGATGTTCAATTGTTACTTTTTCGAAACCATTATCTTTTAGCTCGGTAATGTAGTTTGTTATTGGTTCGTTAACCGATTTTATTAAACCATCATCAATTGCACAACCAACCAAAATAGAAAGAACTGATTTTGCCATAGAAAACGAAGCTACAATTGATGTTTCATCATATCCATTAAAATAATTTTCGTATTGAATTGTGTCGTTTTTGATAATTAAAAATGCAACAGTTTTATTTTTCTCCAGATACTCTTCAAAACTGCTGAATTCTTTATCATAATTAATTTCTTTTGAAATATTTTCAGAAGCTACTTTATGAAAATAAAATTTATTGTCATTACTTTCTAAATTTCTTTTTGGGAATTTTTTATAGTCTTTGATATCTGCAAAATTATAAATAACAAATCTTGAAAGTTTGCAAGATGTTAAATTAAAGAAAATTACGAACGATATTAGAGTGATTAAATAAGTATAGAAATTCTTTTTTAAGTAAATCATAAATCAAATTAATTTGAAAAGTAAATAATTGAAACTTGATTGTAAATATACAAATAAAAAAAATTAACAATTATTTACATCTGTTAACTAAATAAAACAGCCAAACTATTTACTTTGCCTCTTAAATGTATTATATTTGCAAATTGCAGAAAAAATAATTTATGTCGAAGAACAAAGATAACATTACAAAACGTAGGCTTCAAACATCATACATTACTTCCACAGTAAGCATTAGCTTGGTATTGTTTTTAATTGGCTTGATGGGTTTATTGATATTAAATTCTCAAAAAATTTCTAGTTATGTTAAAGAAAACATTGGTTTTACAGTAATGTTAGAGAAAAATGCCAAAGAAGCAGATATTATTAAACTCAAAAAACGCTTAGAAGCTTCTGCCTATGTTAAATCTACAAAATTTGTATCGAAAGAAGACGCAGCCAAAGATTATCAAAAAGAATTAGGTGTTGAGTTTGTCGATTTTATTGGTTCAAACCCTTTGCCATCGTCAATTGATGTTAAATTACATGCCGATTATTCAAACATTGACAGTTTAAATGTTATAGAAAAAAAACTAAGCAAATACGATGATATCATTATGGAAGTTTCTTATCAAAAAGATTTAATTTCTAAGGTAAACTATAATGTTAAAAGAATAAGTATTGTAATTTTTATTTTATCCTTGTTATTATTTGTAATATCGTGGACATTAATTAACAATACAATAAGACTTAGTGTTTACTCTAAACGCTTTATTATAAAAACCATGCACCTAGTAGGAGCAACAAATAATTTTATCCGCCAACCTTTCTTAAATGCAAGTTCGCTCACAGGAATTGTTGGAAGTTTTATAGCAATATCAGCACTAGCTGCTATAATTCATTTTGTTGAAAATGAATTTGAAGGAGCTGTAGATTTTACACAAATTGACGTTTTAGTAGTTTTGTTTGCATTTTTAATGCTTTTGGGAATAACAATTACAAGAATATCAGCATATTTTGCTGTAAATAAATACATTAATTTAAAATCAGACGAATTATATTATAATTAATATGAAGGAAATAGAAACAAATAAGAGTATGGGCTACGCCATTACAAGAATCAATTATTTAATGATTATTGCAGGATTTATCGTAATTGTAATTGGTTTTATGCTTATGGCAGGTGGCAAAGCTAGTAATCCTAGTGAGTTTTCAGAAGAAATTTTTTCTTTTAGAAGAATAACATTGGCACCAATTGTAGTATTAGCAGGATTTATATTTGAAATTTTTGCTATAATGTATAGACCTAAGAACAAATAAGATTAAAAAATATATTTAATGGGGTGGATTGACGCTTTAATCATTGCCATCATTGAAGGAATAACGGAATTTTTACCAATTTCTTCAACTGGTCATATGATTATAACTCAAAAGATTTTGGGTACAGACCCAAATGACTTTTACAAGTTATTTATTATTGTAATTCAATTTGGAGCTATATTATCTGTTGTAGTTCTTTATTGGAAAAGATTTCTGCAATCGATGAATTTTTACTATAAACTTTTGGTTGCATTTATTCCTGCTGCAGTTTTTGGACTTTTGCTAAATGATTATATTGATGAATTATTAGAAAATGTACTAGTTGTAGCGGTAATGCTAGTAGTAGGCGGAGTTGTTCTCGTATTTGTTGATAGTTGGTTTAAGAAAAACGATGAAATAAAAAATCAAGAAGTAACATATAAAAAATCGTTTATTATTGGTATGTTTCAAGTAATAGCAATGATACCTGGTGTGTCTCGTTCTGCCTCAACAATTATAGGAGGTATGACACAAAAATTAAACAGAAAAACTGCCGCAGAATTTTCGTTTTTTCTTGCTGTGCCAACAATGCTTGCCGCTTCGGCATATAAACTGTTAAAAGTTTTTATTGATGGTAAAATAACAGTTTTAACAGATAATGTAGGAACACTAATTTTTGGCAATATCATTGCTTTTATTGTGGCTCTTATCGCAATAAAAACATTTATAAATATTTTAACAAAATATGGATTTAAATATTTTGGATATTACAGAATTATTGTTGGTTTAACAATTATTATTTTAAGTTTTTTAGGAATAGAATTTAATATTAATTAATGGATTTTATATCAGGCGAAATATTATTATTTAATAAAGATAAAGATTGGACATCTTTTGATGTTGTGAACAAAGCACGCAATATTATTAGAAAAAAACTTGAAATAAAAAAGATTAAAGTTGGTCATGCAGGGACATTAGACCCTATGGCAACAGGTCTTTTGGTAGTTTGCACAGGCAAATTTACCAAAAAGATTAACGAATTACAAAACGATAGAAAAGAATATATTGCTACTATCACAATAGGAGGAACAACAGCCTCGTTTGATAAAGAAACCGAAGTTGAAACAGAATTTGATATTTCTGATATCAATAAAGAGAAAATAGAAAGTGCACTAAAAGAATTTGAAGGAAAACAAATGCAAGTGCCACCAATTTATTCGGCATTAAAAATAAATGGTCAAAGAGCATATCAAATTGCCCGCAAAGGTGGCGATGTGGAAATGAAACCAAGAGAAATTGAAATTTACAATATTGAATTAACAGATTATGATTTGCCTGAAATAACTATAAAAGTTGATTGTAGCAAAGGGACTTACATAAGATCTTTAGCAAACGATTTAGGCAAGAAATTAAATAATGGAGCATATTTGTCGGGTTTAACAAGAACAAAATCGGGCGAGTTCCAAATAGAGAATAGCATAACAATTAGCGAATTTGAAAAAATAGTAAATAATTTAAACTAATATAGATATATGAAATTATCAGCTTTTCATTACGATTTACCAGAGGATTTAATTACTGTTCATCCATCAAAGAACAGAGATGAGTCAAGATTAATGGTAATCAACAAAAAAACAGGTAAAATAGAACATCATGTTTTTAAAGATGTTATTAATTATTTCAACGACAGAGATGTAATGATTTTTAACAACACAAAAGTTTTTCCTGCTCGTTTATATGGTAATAAAGAAAAAACAGGAGCTAAAATTGAAGTTTTTTTATTAAGAGAACTAAACAAAGAGCAAAAACTGTGGGACGTATTAGTTGATCCTGCAAGAAAAATTAGAATAGGAAATAAACTTTATTTTGGTGAAGACGAAAACTTAGTTGCCGAAGTTATTGATAACACTACATCTCGAGGAAGAACATTAAGGTTTTTATACGATGGACCTTACGATGAATTTAAAAAAATTCTGTATGAATATGGGCAAACACCACTTCCTAAATTTATTGGTAGAGATGCCGATAAAAATGATGATGAAAGATATCAAACAATTTACGCAAAAAACGAAGGAGCTGTTGCAGCACCTACCGCAGGAATGCACTTTAGCCGTGAGTTAATGAAGCGTTTAGAAATTATTGGAGTAAATTTTGCAGAAATAACTTTGCATGCCGGTTTGGGTAATTTCAGAAGTGTAGATGTTGAAGATTTAACAAAACACAAAATGGACTCCGAAGAAATTGTTATAACATCGGAATGCGTTGATGTTGTTAATAAAGCAAGAGAAGATAAACGAAATATTTGTGCTGTTGGAACAACTGTTATGCGTACAATAGAAACATCGGTAACAACTGATAGATTTTTAACAGATTATGAAGGTTGGACAAATAAATTTATTTTCCCTCCTTATGATTTTAGAATTGCTAATAGCATGATTTCTAATTTTCATCTGCCTTCTTCTACATTATTGATGATGGTAACAGCATTTGGTGGATTTGAATTAATTATGGACGCTTATCAAGTTGCAATAAAAGAAAAATATAGATTTGGAACATATGGCGATGCCATGTTAATTCTAGATTTCTAAAATTAAGATTAAAAAACCTTTCGCATGAAAGGTTTTTTAATCCCAATTGGGATATTTAATTTCCCGACGCTTGCCGCAAAATTGTTAATTTGTATAACAAATTGTAATCAACACATCTATTTTGAGAATTTATACCAATTTGCAATAAAATTTATTGATGTAGAAACACCAAAAAAACAATGTTATCTTAAAATAAATTAATATGAGCTTATACAAAAAATCATTACTAATTGTTTTAATATTATGCCTTTTTACTAAACATAATTCCTTTTCTCAAGAAAATACTGCTAATAAAATTTCATACACAGAAACTGTTTCAATAGATTTTAGTAAAGCGGATATACAAAGCAAGGCAAACACTTGGCTTCAATCATACTACAAAAATGCTTCTAGCATAATAAAAACAAATAACGAAACCAACTTAGTGGCAAATCCACATTTTAGAATATTAAATCCGAAATCTGACAAAGGTATCCAAACCACAGCCGGAATTATTCAATATACAATAAGTTTCGAGTTTTCAGAAGGCAAGTATGAATATAAACTTACTGATTTTTATCTGAAGAAAAGTACTAATATCCCAATTGAAAAATGGCAAGATAAAACCTTGCCAGACTATAAACAGAAATATGCATATTATTTAGAACAGCTTGATATTTATGCAAAAAAAACAATCAGTTCGCTAAAAAGAACAATAAAAGAATAAATATGCAACATTTTAGTTTTATTTTCATAATAATTTTATCGATAATAATTTTTGATTATGTTTTTGAGCAATTTTTAGAATATCTAAATTCTAGAGCCAAAACAGACAAATTACCCGAAGATTTAGCTGATATTTACGATGCACAAAAATTCAAAAAACAACAAGATTATGAGCGTGTTACAGGCAAATTTTCGTTTCTCACAAGTAGTTTTAGTTTCATTATTATTTTATTAATGTTATTCTTCTATGGATTTGCATATATAGATTATCTTGCAGAAACAATTACCGAGAACAATATATTAAAAAGTCTTATTTTCTTCGGCATATTAATGTTTGCCTCAGATATAATAAACACACCTTTCGATTTGTATAGTACTTTTGTGATAGAAGAAAAATTTGGATTTAATAAAATGACCTTAAAAACATATATTTTAGACAAACTAAAAGGCTGGCTTTTAGGTGCAGTTATTGGAGGTGGATTATTATCATTAATAATTTGGTTCTATAATGTTTCGGGCGAAATGTTTTGGCTATATGCTTGGGGAATTGTTAGTGTTTTTATGATTTTTATGCTAATGTTTTATTCTAATTTAATTGTACCACTATTTAACAAACAAACTCCTTTAGAAGACGGAGAACTAAAACAAGCAATTGAAGAATTTAGTAAGAAAACGGGTTTTAAACTAAAAAATATCTATAAAATTGACGGTTCAAAACGCTCTACAAAAGCTAATGCTTATTTTACAGGAATTGGAAAAACAAAACGAATTGTTTTATACGATACACTTATTAATGATTTATCAACAGAAGAAATTGTTGCTGTACTTGCCCACGAAATAGGACATTATAAAAAGAAACACACCTTATATGGTATTATATTATCCTTATTGCAAACAGGAATTACTTTTTATATCTTTTCTCTTTTTGTTAATAATATTGATTTAGCCAAAGCATTAGGGGTAAATCAGCCAAGTTTTCATATTAGTTTAATTGCATTTGGTATACTTTATAGCCCTATTTCTTTAATTGTTGGCTTAGCAATGAATATTTTATCAAGAAAAAACGAATATCAAGCCGATGATTTTGCAAAAGAAAATTACAATGGAGAACATCTAATTTCTGCCTTAAAAAAACTTTCAAGAAATAACTTAAGTAATCTAACGCCGCACCCTGCTTATGTTTTCTTTCATTATTCTCATCCAAGCTTATTACAAAGAATAAAAAATTTAAAATAATTTTAAAAATTGCCTTTTTTATTTTGCAAATAAAAAATAGTGTTTTATATTTGCACCCGCTTAGGGCGATTAGCTCAGTTGGTTCAGAGCACTTGGTTTACACCCAAGGGGTCACAGGTTCGAATCCTGTATCGCCCACAAAAAATGAAAGACAGTTTTTTTAACTGTCTTTTTTTTTTAAGTTAATGAACCAATAGAACCAATTTAAGAAAAACTCTGTGAGTATGGGTATATTTGGTTTTAGAAGCTTAAAACTTCACTCCAACTCCTGCCGAAATACTAAAAGAGGTAATATAAGGAGTATATTCTTTATAATATTGTCTGCCATCGTTATTAACATCTATTTCAAATTTAGGAGAAAAGAAACTTAAATCGCTTCTAAGTGAGGTGTAAAAAAGTTTTGTTATTGAGAATTTTACTCCCAATCCGCTTGTTAAAGCAAAGGCAAGAGAGTTATCGTAAAATTGTTGATAGATATAAAAATCATTTTTATCAGATTTGTTTTGTCCTACCACCTTATAATCTGGTGAGGTAGAATACGATAAACCTGGTTGAATTCTTAAATTTAAATTAAATTTTTTAGACAAAGGTATTTCTGTTGAAATTCCAAAATATAAAGTGTGATGATACCATTCTGAGTGTGTTCCTGACCATTCATACACATCAGATTTTTCTGAGAATTTTTTTAAAATTATATCAAAATCAAAATCATTATTCAAATAATGATATGCAACAAATAGCCCTGCATTTTTCCATATCTTTAATAAAAACGAGGCTCTTATATCTACTCCTGGTTTTGAGTACGAAGAAAAATTATCTTCCCAAGAATTAGTGTGAATATCTTTACCCGGAAACGAAATGCCATAATTAATTTCTATATCATATTTGCTTTCTTTTTCTACAACAGGTGTTGATATTGTTTCTTCTTGAGATAACAGAAACAAAGATTTAGAAAATAATAATATAATAAAGATTTTTTTCATGCAATAAAGATATAAAAAAAGCTGCTCAATTTGAGCAGCTTTAAAAATGTTTTTTTATATTTAATTAATTTTTCTTGTAAGAAAATTTAATTTGTCCTGCATTCGATTTTGTAGCATCAGAATTAAGGCTAGTGATTTTGATTACATAATACTCATTACCTTTTTTAGCAATATAAATATCATCAACAACAGGGTTTGTAACTGTTCCTGCTGGTGTACCTGTAGTATAAGCAGCAGTAGCAGCTTCTACAGTTGCATTTGCATAATCAAAGTTATTATCTTTTACAAATTCTGTACTATTTTTAGATTCCCATGATCCTGTAAAAGAAGAAGGGTCTGAATTTGGTGAAGCAGGATCTGTATTAACCATAGATTTAATATCATCGCTACCAGAAGAAGTAACAGTTGCATCACCATCTAAATCATAAGCACCTGCATTTTGTCCTTGAATATGCCAAAAGTTACCAGTTGTAATTTCGTGAGTAAATGGAGTTCCTTGATTAGTTTTTAAGGTAACAGTATAAGTTTTAGTAATACTTACACCTTCTTTATCAGTTACAGTAAATTTATACTCAATTTTTGCATAAAGTATACTACCTTCAACAAAACTTGTAGCATTAAAAGTTTTATCAAAATTATAAGTAAAAGCAGTTTCTCCTTTAGCATCACTTACTTCGTCAGGAGATCCGGTATGTACTGTTCCATCTGCTTCAATTTTTCTTTCTAATACAGTAAAAGAATTAATTTTTCCTTCGGCAGAAATAGTTGCGTTAAAAACAACATTTGTATCACCTGTTAAAGGAACTACTACACTTGATCCACCTGATAAGCTAATTGTTGGAGCAGGAATTGTTTCGTCGTCTTTTTTACATGATGTAAATACAAGAGCTCCTGCAATCATCATTAATGCTAAAAATTTGATTTTTTTCATTGTTATAAAATTTAAATTAGTAAATACTTTTTAGTTATTAATTTGCAAATATATGATTATTTTTAAAACTCTAAAATGAATTATAGTTAAATTAATTTAATGGGGGAGTTCTAACAATTAGTTTTTCAACAATATTGTTATAAATAGGGTCTGCTGAAAAGTGGCTTTGTAATAACTTATTATGCGTTTATCAGCAGACCCAACTTAATTCCACTTGATTAAGTGGAGGATTGTCAACAAAACACTTTATGTGACTAAAATTAATAGAAGTCTTTTTTGAAACTAGTAAACTCGTTTGCCATTTTTATATTTTACAACAAATGATTTTGTTATAACATTTTTTTGATAGCTAGAGGCTTCTTGTCTTGTTTTAAAATTTCCAATTAGGTATTTATTAATTCCGTTTATTCTATCTTTTTCTATGGTTTTAGAGCCTTTGTAATATTTTTTTAATTCTGTATCAGATAAATTTTTTGATGTTGCAACTAGTTGAATTTTATACACAATACCAGTGTTAGAAGCAACTTTTTTAGTTGCTACAGGTGTTGCAACAACTATTGGTTTTTCCACTTTAGGTTCTTGTTTTATTTCAATAGCAGGTTTTACTTCTTCCTTTACAGGTTTTTCTGCAACTTCAACAGCTGTTGCTTTATCTGTATTATTTGTAGCTATTTCTTTCGGTTCTTCAATATTTGCAACAGCCTCTGTTTTTGCAACTTCTGTGTTTTCTTTTCTTGATTTTTCTAATATTTCAGCTGGGGTTTCTTCTTTAGTTTCTGTGGCAGGTTTATTAGTTTCTGCTACTGCAACAGTTTCTACTGCAACTTTTTCTACAGGTTTTGGAGTTTCTTCAACTTCTGTAACAGCATCCATTCCTCCGGCATCTTCACATTCTTTTAT
>CAZRWZ010000039.1:14290-15464 GCA_964603745.1 uncultured Bacteroidaceae bacterium
TTTCTTCAACTTCTGTAACAGCATCCATTCCTCCGGCATCTTCACATTCTTTTATTTTTGCCTGAATTGCAGGTTCTAAACTTGCTCTTTCGCTAATAGACAAAGTTGCTAAATATTTATCGTATGTTTCGGTAGCTGTTTTATATTGTTTGTTTTGTTGATATGCTTGGGCAATTGCATAATCAAGTTTTGGATCAACTTTTGGATCTAATTTTTTTGCTTTTAGAAAATATTCAAGAGACTTTTCTTTTTCTTCTGAGTTTAGATAAGAACTTCCCATTTTAAAATTTAATACTGCATTATTTGGATTAAAATCATTTGCTTTTTTGTAAAAAACTAAAGCTTGAGAATAATCTTTTGCAGCAAATTGTTTGTCTCCGTTTTTTAATTCTTGAAGAGCAGTTTTAAAAGCCGCATCATCTGTAAAGTTTTTCTTTTTAAAATCTACATTCTGAGCATTTGTAATTATTACTGCTCCTAAAATTAAACACATTAATAGTTGTTTCATTTTTTTAATCTTTATAGTTTGTACTTATTAATTTAGAAAAAAAATCTGGAGGAGTACATGCTTTTTTTGTTTTATTATTAGTAAAAACAAGAACAACCTCAGCTTCATTAATTAAAATATTTTGTTCGTTATAGATTTTATGTAAGAATTTCATCTTAATACTTGGCTTTTCGGGCATTATAGTTTCAATTCTTAATAAATCATCATATTCTGCGGGATAATAATAAGTTATATTCATTTTATAAACAGGTAATTTATAACCTCTTTCTTCAAATTCTTTATAACTCATTCCTAAATTTCGTAATAACTCAGTACGTGCAACTTCGTAATACTGAGAATAGTTACCATAATAAACTACTCCCATCATATCTGTTTCGGCATAACGCACTCTTATCTTATACTCACTTTTTATCATTAATCGATGCTAAATTAATATTTATTAGTAAATTTCAAGTATTTTTGCAGAAAAAAATAAATGACCAATATATTTTGTATCATAAAAAACGAAGAAAGGAAACAAAAAAAGAAAGATTTACAAAAGAAAGATTTGCAAAAGAAAAACGATAAAAAGAAAAAATAGAAACCCCAAAAAGATATGTGGTTTGAGTATAACCTAAAATTCGCAGGTTTAGTTTTAAAATATTAATAGTCAGGGCTTCACTATTT
>CAZRWZ010000040.1:0-15249 GCA_964603745.1 uncultured Bacteroidaceae bacterium
AATGTCTTTTTCATAGCTATAATGTTTTAATTTAAGCATTAAAAGTAATAAAAAATCTATATAAATCAGATAAAATTAATTATAATTTTGTAAATGGTATATTTGATTTTATATTTGGTAAGTTATTTGTCGAGATTTTTTATTCTTTTTGCTTAAAAAGACTTGAATATTTTATTCCGAATTATTTTATAAGTTTTCTTATTAAAGTTTCTAATCCGTTTAATTGTATTTCATAAATTTCGTGGAGCATATCGCCAAGTTGTCCTTTAGGGAAGCCTTTTTGTTTATACCAAACTAAATAATATTCGGGCAAATCTATTAAATTTCTGCCTTTAAATTTACCAAAAGGCATTTTTGTGTTTGCGAGTTTTACTAAATGTTTGCTGTTAAATTCGGGAGTTTCCATATGCTAAAAATCAAAATATACATTGCTTAAATTTGTTCTTATCCCAAAGTAATAGAAATTAGTTTTACCATAGGTAGTGTGTTTCCTGTTTTGATATTCTACAAAAATCTGAAAATTTGTTACAGGATTTAGTAAATAAGCAAAGCTTAAATTAAAATTATTTATATAAATTTCGTTTTCTTGTCCTATTTTAGATGAACCTATGGGTTTTAGTGTTGCGTTATCATCAGATTTAAAAACATCTACTCCTAAATTTGTGTTAGGAATATTATTAGAATTAGCAGGATCTGTGCCTATATAATAATCTTCGGCTGTTACAACATAATTATTTTTTATACGAATTATAAAATCTTTAAATCTGTATTGTGCAATCAATATCAACTCTTTATATCCGGCTCCAAGCGGACTTGCAAAAGGCTGATTGTAGTATGTCCACGATTGATTTATGTCGGAATGTGCATAAGAATATGGACGCACTTGATTATATTCTACTTGAAAATATAAATTTCTTGCTCCAAATAAATTAAAATCTTTAGCTCCTATTTGCCAACCGTTTTTCTTTGCAACATCATCGTCTAACATAAATTGACCGTAGAACTGAATACCTGCTTTTAAATCTATTTTTGCTGTTACTCCAAGCAATACATTATTTTTATTGCTCAAACCATATCCGATCGAACGAGTTAAAATTATGGGATTAAAAAAGTTTGCACTAAAATTATTATTGCTTGTACTGTCAGATGTTTTAAACATAACTCCCTCGAATAAGCCTATTTGAATTCGTTTTGTAAGAAGGTAGTTCAAAAACAAAAATGAGCCATGCTTACGCTGATATACTAAAGTTTTTGAGTCGGCAGAACTTGCCGATTGAAATGATGTAAGCATATAAGTATATTGAATTTTTTTAAGTGTTGTACTAATCTTAAAATATGGATAATAAAACGAATTATCAGACATTATTAAAGAGCGATAACCATCGCCAATAAAGTGTTTGCCGTGCCCAAGTGTAAAATTTAATTGTTTTATTGGCGTAAAAGATATAGAGCCCGATGCATTGGCATAATCGAAACCCCAGCCTTCGAAATTACGCAAACGACCTTGCCCAGGAACTACATGATGTTTTTTTGAAAAATCGCGGATATAATCGGGATAAAATGCTTGATTTTCGTGAAACTCTGATACAAATGAAAGTTTGTTGGTAATATCACCTTCTATGATAATGCCACGAGAATTAATACTTAAACTGCTATCATTAATAGTATTTTTCCCTATAGCAAAATTAAAAAGTGGATTTATTCTTAAACGAAAATCGCCTTTGTTTACAATTAATAAATCTTCGGTTCGTAGTTTCTTCCACCAAACAGGGTGTTTTCTTGTGGCAAGAAATGCCGAATCTCTGCCATATTCATACAATACACTGTCGATGTTAGATTTATTAATAAATTGAGATTTTATTAATGGTTTAAACGATGTGTGAATTTGTATATTATTTTTATTGATTTCTTTTGCTGTTTTTTCGCGAGAATAAGAGTCTATACGTATTAATTGCTGCTGGGCTGTTGCTACAAAAACAATAAAAATTAGTACTATATTTAGTATTTGTTTATTCATTAATTTTTTTAATCTCTCAATTTGCCATACTTTTCTTTAAATAAATTTAATATTAAAGTTCTAAGATTTTTAAAAGATAATTCTATTTACATCTTGGTCTTTTATTTCTAATAATGGTTCTATTAGTTGTTTTAATTCATTTTGTCAACTTAAATAAATTAATTATACTTTTCAAAGTTTACAATAAATGCATCGGGATATTTTTTCTTAACTTTTTTAAGTGCTTTTCTGGCATCGTCTATTTTGTTATATTTTCCATAAATATATTTATAGTAGCCATCGTTTGCTATTATTTCTTTAACTCCCTGTATATCATTAAAATATTTTATATTAACAGGGGTTTTCATTGCTTTTATTTGTATTGTATATTCTGCATTGCCTTGTGTTTCTCTTAATTTATATCGGTTTACATCAATAACAAAAGCATCGGTATATCCTAAATCTTTAATAGATTGCAGTTTAAGTTTAGCTTCTTCTATCGATTCAAATTCCATATAAGTATATCTATAGTAGCCATCGGCACCTAAATATTCTTTTACCCCTTTTAGGTTTTTAAGCATACTTATATCAATTGGCGATGAGAGTGCTTTTACTTGTATAGCATAAATTTTAGTTTGATTAGAATTTGTATTATTTGTTGTGTCGGTTATAGTTTGTTGTGTATTTGTGTTTGGTTTATTTGTTGTATTTGCAACAGTTATTCTATTTAGTTCTTTTGTGTCTATTATTTTGGCATCATTAAATCCTAAATCTATTGCCGATGTTAGGGAATTTAAAGCAGAGGCTTTGTCGTTAAATTCGCCTACAGTATATGCATAACCATTTTTTGTTTTATGTTCTTTGTAGATAAGCGATATTTGTTTTGTATATTTTTCTTTTTGATTAAGAATAAGTATATAAAACTTATTATTTTTATTAGCTATTCTACCAGAATATTTTAAATTATCGGGAACATACACATCTTCTGCAATTATATGATCATCGTTTGTTCTTAATATCTTAATATCTACTCTTCTGTTAAATTGTCGTCCGTCGGGGTTGTCTGTTCCGTCGGGGTTTGCATTAATTGCTAATGGTTTTTCTTCGCCCATTCCTTTGGCCACAAATCTTTCTACCATAATTCCTTTGTTAACCAAATAATCTATTGCTGCTCTGGCTCTGGCTTTAGATAATTTTAGATTAAACGACGAACTACTCTTTGAATCTGTATGACCTGTTACCTCTATATAAAGCGATGGGTTGGTTGACATTAGTTTATACAGTTTCTCTAATTCTATTTGCGATTCTCTTCGTAGGTCTGATTTTCCGTAATCGAAGAAAATACTTTTTATTGTAAAATATTCGCCAGAAGCAACTTGTATTGCTTCCATATAAATATCAATAACCATTTCTTTTGCAGAATAATCATCAGGAATTACCACTTTTTTTGTTACCGATTTATATCCTTTTCCTTCGGCATAAATTGTAAATTCTTCTAGGGTTGTATTAAAATGATATTTACCTGTTTCTACTTCGGGGCTTACTAAAGTTACTGTTTGAAGTATATTTGGATCGCAAACTTTTATAGCAAATGTAGTATCAACAACATTATTATCGCTTAATATTATTTTTCCTTTTATTGTAAGTTTTTTAGCTTTTATTGCTGATGCAACAGGAATTATTTTGCCTTCGTTTACTTCGTCGTATTTTATTACTCTTCTAATACTAGAGCTGTCAATACGTTGATTTATACAGTATAAGTCGGCTAAGTTACAAGGGAAAAAGGTGGAATCGTTTTTTTCAGATAAAAATTCTTTACTTCCAAAATCGCCATAAGTACTTTCAGATATGTCTATTCTATAAATATCAATATCTCCTAATCCTTCATTTGTAACAAGTGGCACTAATGCCGATTTTCCGTTGTTCATAGGACAATAAAAGGCATCATCGTCCATCGTATTTATTGGATATCCTAAGTTTATTGGTGTAGACCATTCGCCATCTTCGGTTAGTTTTGAGTAAAAAATATCGTGTCCTCCAATATTATAATGTCCTTGCGATGAGAAATATAGTGTTTTTCCATCATCTAATATAAAGGGATATTCTTCGTCTAGTGGGGTGTTTATGTTTTCACCTATATTTACTGCGGGTCCCCAATCGCCATTTTCATCAATAGTTGAAACATAAATGTCTAAACCTCCATAGCCTTCATCTCTTACAGAGGTAAAATAAAGTTTGGTTTCGTCTTTACTAAGCGATGCGTGTGTTTCCCAATTGTCGGTATTTATATTTTTGTTAAGTTTTTTCATGGGCATCCAGCGTGTGCCATTCCATTCGCTCATATAAATATTACCTTCGTCTTCGTTTCCTGTTAAGATATCTTTTCGTATTAAAAATAGTTTTTTCCCGTCATACGATATTGAAACTACTGAGGTATAAACATCTGCTTTTATATTTTTTGAAACATTTTTTGCTTTTGTCCATTTGCCATCAACTAATTTAGACATATATACATCTTCCATATAAAATTCATCAGGCACGTCCATTTCTTGAATTTTCTCATCTCCTTTTTTATTAAGTCTGTATCTTCGGCGCGAGGTAAAAATCAAAGTATTACCATCACCTGAAACTACAGGTGCATAATCTGGATACGGAGAGTTAATCTCATCGGAAAAAATATCTACTTTAACAAAATTGAGTGCCGATTGCACTAATAGTTCTTTGGCATTATTACATGCTTCAATGTTTTTTTTGTTTTTTTCTATTTCAAATAAATCGTCAACATTTAAATATGTTTCGTATTTTTTAAATGCTTCTATTGCTCTGTCAAATTCAAAATCTCGTTGCAGTGCTTTTCCTAAATAATGATAAGCATCGTAAGGAGCTCCTATTTCTTTGTAAGAACTTTCTTTATATTTTGGAGATATTGTTTTTACGGCTTTTTCTAAATATCCTATTGCATGATGAGCTAATAATTTATCTTCGTTGTAACAAACTCCTATTTTATAGTTGATGTTGGAGTTTGTGCTATCCATTTTATAAAGCTCTAAGAAAAGTGGAAGTGCACTTTTGTAATCTTCGAAAAGGAAAAAATATTCTGCATCTTGAAATTTATTTTTAAAATCTTTTTTATTATACTCTTGACTTACAGTATTATATGCTATAAGAGTAAATAAAAAATACAATAAATATTTTTTCATATTATTTAATTTTTTTGTTGTTTAAATAATGAAATCCAATTAATTAAATTCTTTAATTTAACAAATGTATTAAAAAAAGACATTAAAAATGGAAATTTTCATAAATATCTTTTTTAAACCATTGTTTTTATTAGTTTATCTATCAATTCTATATTGATTATACTCTATGTTTATCATTTTCATCAAAAAATATATTTAAATAATTATTATATCTTTCTTCGCTAATTTCACCTTTATCTACAGCTTCTTTCACTGCACATTGTGGCTCATGTGTATGAGTACAATTTTGATATTTACAAGCTTTACTAATTTTAAAAATTTCTAAAAAATAATGATGTAATTCTTCTTTTTTATAATCGAGCAGTCCAAATCCTCTTATTCCGGGTGTGTCTATGTAGTATCCGCCATCTTTTAATTTAAACATTTCGGCAAAGGTTGTTGTATGTTTTCCTGTTTTATGGTACTCTGATATTTCGCCTATTTTGGTATTTATTTGCGGCTCTAATTTATTTATTAATGTTGATTTTCCTGTTCCTGAGTGCCCTATAATTACAGAGGTTTTATCCTTAATTTCTGCTTTTATTAGATTTAGATTAAGGTTTTTTAATAGGTTAGTTTTAATACATTTATAGCCTATTTTTTCGTAGGTATTTATTAAATAATCTAAATAATATGTTAAATCTTTGCTAAGTAAATCAATTTTATTAAAAATTAAGATAGATTTTATTTTAAAACTTTCTGTTGCTATAAGAATTCTGTCAATAAATTCGGTACTGGTTTCGGGTTGTGTTAAGCTTATTAAAATAAATGCCACATCAACATTAGAGGCAATTATATGAGATTGTTTTGACAGATTAACAGATTTGCGAAGTATATAATTTTTTCTATCTTCAATTTTTTTAATTATTCCTAGTTTTAAATTTTCATCATAATCGTAATATACAAAATCGCCTACTGCTACAGGATTTGTGCTTTTTATACCTTTTATTCTGAACTTGCCTCTAATAACACACTCTACAATTGTATTATTTTTGCTTGTTACAAAATAACGGCTTCCGGTTGATCTTACAACAAGTCCTTTATACATAGGTTATTAATATTTGATTTATTGACAAGGGGGATAGTTGTTATAAACAATAAACACTGCACCCGAACCATATGAAAAATTCAGATGCAGCATTCAAAGATGATACAAAACAAGAAGATTATTCTTCTATTTCAATCATTTTAAAAGGTAATTTAATGATAGATTGATAATCTTCACCTGCTTCTAGCATATCCTCATCGTCCTCTTCGTAAAACCAATTAACTTTTATATCGTTACCGGCTTTAGCAAGGCTTTCAAGTTTTTTAAATACATCTAAAATACATTTAGAAGAACTTGTATTAAAATACTCTAGCTGTATGTTAACTTGTGTTACTTCTTTTGGCTGATTTCCATATTCTTCGAGCCATGCAATTAGAGGATTATAAAACTCAACTGAGTTTTCAGGAATTGAACGTCCTTTAATTTCAACTTTTCCCTCTTCAGCATTAAATTCTACTGTTGGTGTTTTTGGTGTTCCTTCAATAATTATAGATTCCATATGAATAAATTTAATTTATATTTGTAGTTATTTGATAAAAAATTATTTCATTGTTATAGTCATAAAATTGATATAATAATTTATTTCCTGTTTTTCGAGCAGTGTCTATCATTCCTAATCCACCACCGCCTTTTTCAGAAAACTCTTTATTATTTAGTATCATTTTATATAATTGTTTTAATTCATCTTTTGATAAAGAATTTATTTGCTCTATTCTATCAATAAGTTTTTTCTTATTTTCTAATAAAATATAATTGCCCGTAGTAAATATAAACTGAGAATCTTTGTATGCTAATATTATTGCTCCAATAGTTCTTCCTTCATCTTCTATTGCAGGACTAGCTATTGCATGATGATATAAATTCTGCAAACCTTCTACTAATACATTGTACAAGCGTTTTCTAATTTTAGAAGAAACTTTTATTTCATCTATTTTAGACTCAAAAACCTCTAAAAGATTTGTAATTAATTCAGAACTAATTTCTCCTTTGTATTCAATTACAATATCTCCAATTCTGTTTTTGCTATACCAATCTGATAACTCAAAACTCATAAAAGTTATTATTTTAACCTACTAGAATACAAATATAATGTATTTTATAAAATTTCCATTAACATTGATAAAAAATTTATTCATCAATATAAATATTTCCTCTAACTTCGGTTATTTCATAATCTTTAAAATCTTGATCGGCGGTTAATCCTTTACCCCATATTATTTCATTTTCGGTGGTTATTCTAACATCTTTATCGGTATAAATTCTTCTTTTTTCTTCGTCCCAATACAATAGTTCTGTTTCTAATTTATAGCCAATATCGTTAACTACAACAACTTTGTTTTCAATAATCCAAAGTTTTTCGTTAATTAAATGTTTTGCTTTTTGGCAGCTTAAACTAGATTCTATAACCGGATATTTTTTGTAACTTGTTGCGGTTAATCCTTTTGGGAATTTTGTGTAAGGATTTTTTAAGCTAAAAAAATGTTTTATTTCGGGAGCAAATATTTTAGCTTTTGTTATTGAGGAATCTGTTCTAAGAATTGTTATGTTTTTTGCTTTCTGCGATGGAAGTTTTTCTACATCAAGTTCTTTTATTTTTTTTATATTTGTTTTACAAGAAAAAAATAGCATTGCTATAAATAATATAACAATGCTATTTTTAGAAAATATTTTAAACATTATTTTTTTAATTAAAATCTTGCTTTTGTTGTTTCGTTAATCCAACATTTTACGGTATAAGATTCGCCATCGTTAATTCCTTTAAAGAAAGCTTCTTCTTTGTTTGGAAAACCTTGTTTATAGCTAGCAATTAATTTATTTGCTTCGGCTGCAACCGATGGGTCTACAGATTTTGCTGTATTTAGTTTATCTACTGCTACCCAGAAAACAGCATTGTGTTCAAATTTATCTTCTCCACAATCGTTAGACGAAGCTGCATATAATCTTGCAATTAAAATGTATGGCTCGCCCCATCTCGATTTCATTCCGGCAGCTTTTAAAGCATAGGTTCTTGCATTGGCATATTGACTTTGGGCATAATAAACCCTTGCCATTTCAAATAAATATTTTGCTTTTACCTCTGTGTCTGTTTCTTTTTCTACAGCTTTTTTATAATACTCTATTGCTTTCGGATATTGCTTTGCTTTTAATGATAATATTGCAATATTATATGCTGCTTGTGCCGATGGTTCTATTGGATAGAGTGCTTCCGAAGCTTTCATAAACAATTCGCTATCAGTACATTTATTCATCGATAAAAATCTTGTAATTGTTTTTAATAATTCTACATTTTCTTTATCGGCCTCAAATTTTGGGCTGTAATATGTTGTTAAAACATCGCAATTAGCTGCACCAGATTTAATAAAAAGACCTTCGATATTATTTTCAGTAATTTTGTATTTAGCAACTTTATTTGTGTCTTTTTGTTCTTTAATCATATCGCCAATTTGCTTAGAACACATAGAAAAATTATTTACTACTTCTCCTGGATCAATTTTTTTATTTTTATACATTTTTAAAGTTACTTGCATATAAGATTGAAGTACCGAAGATGTTGCTTTGCTTGCCTCAACAGATATTTTCATATATTCATAAGCCTTTTCGTAATCGGTTTTTCTGTATTTATACAAATCAAATCCTTGACGACCTTTTACGCTTTCTTTTTGATTAAAGTTTTCTATTCTTCTTTCGTAAATAAGCATTAAAGTATCAACATAAACATTTTTTAAGCTTTCATCTTTGGTTTTTTTAATTGCACTTTTATATATTTTTGCTCCATCAAGATAAATACTTTTTGTTGCTTTAGGGCAAATGTCAAATACTACTCTCCAGCCTTCCATTGCATCAGCATAATTTTTCTGACGAACAAATTCTTTGTATAATGATAAATTCATTTTACATTTTTCGGGCTCAGAACCAAATTTATCTTGTGCATAATTATATCCTGTACCTAACAGCATAACCATTAATATTAAAAATACTTTTTTCATAATTATTATTTTTTAATCAAATTTTCGTTTATAAAACCATTTATCAAATAAAGAAAGGCTAATATGTGCTCCTACATAAGATTCTTTTATTAATCCGTTTGCAGTTGTACCGTATTGTCCTAAATCGAAACCAAAATTAAACATAGTTCCTGTTTTCTTTAGCGGAAATCCTAATCCAAAAGTTATGCCAATATTTTTTAATTGTTCGCCATTTATAACGATATAACTTTTTTCGTAATATCCGCCTAAACGGTAATTTATTCTATCCCAATATCTAAGCGACAATATTTTTGGAGTATATTGCAAACCTAAATTTAACAACAAGCTGTTTTCTAAACCACTTGCTTGTTCAGATAGTTTTGCTTTTTTCCAGTTTGCAAATGTAAAATCGCCTAGAATTAATAGTTTTTCGTTAAACTCGAATCCTAAACCAATACCAACTCCCATTGGCAATACTATTTCGTTATTATCTATTGTTCCATTAAAAATAGTATCTATTGATGTGCTTGCAAAATATCTATCGATATATAATTCTGTTTGCGACATTATATTTTGTTGCATTTTGTATGTTGCACCAACAAATATTTTAGTTTTTTTACTTATTTGTGTATGATATTGTAATCCAAAATCGAAATAAAAATCGTTTATTAATGTTCTGCTTTCGCTAAACATATTATATGCACCTTCGTTTGGCGGAAAAGCTAATTTTGTTGTTTTATCTAGTGAGCCTAATAAATATGATGCGTTAAATCCAAACGACAATTTTTTATATTTAAAAGCATGTCCCATATATATTTGCGACACATCGCCTTGTCCGGTAAAAGTTTGAACTGTTTGAGTAACAACATTTCCTGCATCATCAGTAATATCTGTGGTATTTTCGATATTGTAGCCCATAGAACTATACGGACGTAAGCCTATGCTGGCAAACCACCATTTTGTTACCGGAAATGCAACAGAAAAATAATTAATATTTGCAAAATAATGATTCTCGCTTGCGTCTCCTGCTTCGGTGTATGTTAGCCCTCCTTTTAAACCAATAGAAAAAATAAAACTCATTGTATCCATAGCACTTAACGATGCAACATTTAACGGATTGGTTTGAAATTTATTTCTATAAGCAATGCCTGTATATCCCATTCCTACATTGTTGGCTTGAGATATTTTATTAATTCGCCCTAATCCAAAACGTGAATAATGCGATGTGTAATTATTCTGTGAACTTATTGTTCCGCCGAACAAAATAAATATTATTATTACTATAAATTTATTATACATTAAATTTCAATACTTTATGTAAACCTATTAAAACTAAATTAGGATTTGCAAATATGGTATTTTTTAATTTCTTTTCAAAGAAAAAGCTATCTCCTCCTGTAAAAACAATTTTTAAATCATCATAATTTTTCTTAAAATCATTAATATATGAGTCTATTTCATATATCATACCTTTTTGTATACCCGATATAATTGCCTCTTCGGTAGTTTTTCCTAATTCCTGAAAATTTTCCGATTTTTTAACTAAAGGAAGTTTTGAAGTGTAATTATGCAAGGAATTAAATCTCATTTCTAATCCCGGTGAAATATTTCCTCCTAAATATTGATTATTTTTATTAATAAAATCTATTGTTAAGGCAGTTCCTGCATCAAAAACAAGGATATTTGAGTTGAGAAACAGATGGTTTGCTCCAATTATTGCAGCTAATCGGTCTAAACCTAAGGTTTTTTTTGCAGTGTATTTATTTTCTATCGGGATTTTTGTTTTGTAATTAAAAAATAAAATATTTTTTGTTAAGTTTTTAATAGAGTTTTCTAGAATTTCCGACAAACTATTATTTACACTAGAAACTATTGCTTTATCTGTTTGTTTAAAGCCATTTAACTCTTTAATTAGATGCTCAGAATTGTTTTCAAATTGATATTTTTCGACTATAGAATCTTGCTCGAAAAAAGCAAGTTTTGTAAAACTATTTCCTATATCAATAACTAGATTCATAATAACATTTTTTTATTAATCAATTTTTTTTTATACTTTAACCGATGAAATGAAAAATATTTCATTTTGGTACGAAAGTAACAATATTATGTCAGCAAAAAAAGTAATTATTATTGAAGATGACAAAATGTTATCTACTGTTTTTAGAATGTTTTTAGAAGAAATTGGGTATGAATTACTTGGTTTTTATGTAAATCCGTATGAAGCATTTAAAAAAATAGAGCAAGAAAAACCCGATGTTGTTTTAATGGATATTTTTCTTCCGGGAGATATGGACGGAATAAAAGCATCTAATCATATTCAAGAATTTTATAATATTCCTGTTATTTATTTATCAAGCTCTACAGATGACGAAATAATTAATCGTGCTTTAGAATCTCATATTTATGGATACTTAATTAAACCTATTGACAAAATTTCGTTACGTATAAATATAGAACTTGCTTGCATTAAATTTGATTATTTTCAAAAAATACAATACATTTCTAATGTATCTAAATCGCAATATTCTGCTATTTCTACTATTGATGCAGATGGAAATATTAAATGGTTTAACGATTCGTTTAAATTATTGTTTAACAACGATAAACAAATAAAATTTAATAAACTATTTGTAAGCCTAGGTGTTGATTTTTACAAAGAAATTACTGAGGATATTAACACAAATGGGGTTCACGAATCAATTATTAATTTTAAACCTACAAAACTGGCAAAAATTGAAAGTTTTTTAATTATAGCTTCTAAATTGCCAAATAATGAAATAATTGTAAGCATAAATAAGGTGCCTATAAAAACCAACGAAACAAAAAATTCATCTGAAATATTATCAAACTACGAAACACTTTTTAATAGCACATCTGATGCCGTTTTCTTTATCAATAAAAAAAATATTTTGTACGATTTAAATTCTATGGCAGAAAATTATTGCAACGAATTATTAGGTGTTGATACTCCAAAAGGGAAAAATATTTTTGATGTATTTTATTTTTTCAATAAATCTGAATTAAAAAATCTAATTTCAAATGTAAATGATGGAATATCTCATTATTTGGAAAGAAAAATTGAACAAAAAGAAAAAACAATTTATATAAGAATTAACTTTTTTCCGGTTGTTGAAAATAATAAAATAGTTAAATATTGTATATTAATTAATGATATAACCGAATTTAAAACTAACGAGCAAGATTTTTTAGATTTAAAATCTGAATTAAAACCAATATTTGAATCTAGCATTCAGCGTTTCTATTTATTAGAGCCAAATTATGAAATAATCTCTTTTAATAAAGCAGCAAAAGACGTAATACAAAAAGAATATAAACGTCAAATACAAAAAAAAGACAATATTCTCAATTATGTTCCAAGCGAAATAGGGATTGAAGGTTTTAAAGAAAAATTTAATAACGCATTAAAAGGAGAGAACATAGTTTTTAAAGAAAAACTAAAACAAGAAGACGGTACATTTTTGTGGAACGAAGCACACCTAGACCCAATAATAAACGAAAAAGGTGAAATTTATCGAGTTTTACTGTGGACTTTAGATATAACACAAAGCGAAACAAATTTAATTGAGCTAGAAAAAAACCAAGAAAGAAACGAACTGGTAGCAAAAGGAGGAAATGATGGAATTTGGGATTGGGATATAAATGAAAATACAATTTATCTCTCTCCAAGATGGAAAGCAGTTCTCGGATACGAAGATTATGAACTAGAAAACAAGTTTGGCTTACGCGATAGTTTAACCCACCCTGATGATTTAGATGAAAGTAATCGTATAATGCAACAATACCTTAACGGAAGAAGCGAAGTTTATGAAAATGAAATACGTATAAAACACAAAAATGGAGAATATAGGTGGATTTTAGAAAGAGGCATTGCTTTGCGAGACAACAATAATAAACCTTATAGAATGGCAGGGTCTATTACCGACATTACCGAACAAAAATTAATGCTTAATAAATTATCTGTTCTAAATAAATCTCTTTTAGCAGAAAGAATGTTGTTTGACAAAGGCAATATAGCAGTGCTAAAAGCAGATTATAACGATTTATCAATAAAATACGTGTCGAGTAATATAAATTATGTATTAGGCTATACCGAAAAAGATTTTATTTCGGGAAATGTAGATATAGATTCTCTTGTGTTAGAAGAAGACAGAGACCTTCATAAAAAAGAAAGAGAAGAAGCCCTGCTAAATAATAAAGATTTTATTGCATATTCCGATTATCGTATAAGAAAAAACAACGATAATATTGTGTGGATTAGAGATTTTACTATTATAATAAAAGAAAAGAACAATGCAACATATTTGCTTGGCTACTATATAGATGTAACAGAATACAAAGATTTAGAGAAAAAAACCAAAGAAAACGAAGAAAAATTTACAAGAATATTTAAATATGCAAACGATGCTATTTTAATTGTTGATAATAATAAAATTATTGATGTAAATAAATCGGCAAATACATTATTTGGTTATTCAAAAGAAGAATTTTTATCTCTGGATATAACTAAAATGTCGCCAGAAGTACAGCCAAGTGGCACAAATAGTACAGAAAAAAGAAAACGAAAGTTATTAGAAGCCAAAGAAGGTAATAACGAGCCTTTTTACTGGCAATTTAAAAAAGAAAATGGTACTTTATTCGATGCCGAAGTATCCACAACATACATATCTATAAACGGAAAACATTTTTATCACTCATTGATAAGAGATATAACATACCGCAAAGAAATAGAAAAATCCTTACAACAAAACAAGCAAAAAAACGAAAGTATTATTGCCTCAATACCCGATATGGTAATGATATTTAACAAAAAAGGAATATGCAATTTTTACAAACCAGATTTTGAAAAGAAATTTAATTTTGACACCAAAATAATTATAGGAAAAGGAATAGAAACTATTTTTAATGATATAAAAAAAGATACGATTATAGAATATATAAACAAATCATTAAAAGATAATACCGTGCTAACATATAAATTCGATACATCAACACCAATAGGTGAAAAAAGTTTCGAAGCAAGAATATCTCCATTATCTAAAAATGAAGTTATTGTTATAATTAGAGAATTAAATTAAGAAGGAGTTAAGCTTTTTTTTAAGTTACCTTATATCCGTAGGTTTAGTTTTAAAATATTAATAGTCAGGGCTTCACTATTTAAATTAAAGTGAAACTGATTAATGTTTAACAACTTATAAACTAACAGAGTGAAACCCTGACTTGCGGATTTAAGGAGTTATAATATAGTATGTATTACACCAATTACATGAGAAAATAAATTTTATTTAGGACATCATTTGTTACAAAACCTAAGTTTGTTTTATGAGTTTCATATCCTAAATACTGTGTTAAACACCATTATATCAATTAATTAACAATTAAGTTCTTATGTATTTTGTTTATAGATAAACGATAAGTGCAAAAAACATTTTCATATTATAAATTGTTTGTTACTTTTGTTAATCTTATTTTGAAAAAATAATACTATGACAGAAAAAATTAAACAAACGCTTAGAGATTCTAAAGCTGCCAGATGGGGAGCACTGGCAATTATATCAATAACAATGTTTGCCGGTTATTTTTTAACCGATGTGATGTCTCCATTAAAACCAATGTTAGAAAGTGAATTTGGTTGGTCCAGTACAAACTACGGTATTTTCACAAGTGCTTATGGCTGGTTAAATGTATTCCTTTTTATGTTAATAATAGGAGGAATTATTCTTGATAAAATGGGAGTTCGTTTTACAGGATTAATGGCTTCGGGGATAATGGTTATAGGTGCAGGAATAAAATTTTGGGCAATATCTAACCCAACATTACTAACCGATACAACTTTTGGAATACACACCCAAGTATTAATGGCATCAATAGGATTTGCAATTTTTGGTGTAGGAGTTGAAGTTGCCGGAATAACCGTTTCAAAAATAATTGTAAAATGGTTTAAAGGAAAAGAAATGGCTCTTGCAATGGGTATGCAAATGG
>CAZRWZ010000041.1:0-14846 GCA_964603745.1 uncultured Bacteroidaceae bacterium
GAACCCATGACCTCTTCCTTACCAAGGAAACGCTCTACCCCTGAGCTACATCGGCTAATGCCGAGAGAGTATATGACTCTATCAATAAAAGTGGGAAGGGCAGGATTCGAACCTACGAAGGCTGAGCCAACAGATTTACAGTCTGCCCCGTTTGACCGCTTCGGTACCTTCCCAATACTTTCTTTGATATTTCTATCAAAATTTATAAGAACACGAGCCGATGGAGGGATTCGAACCCACGACCTGCTGATTACAAATCAGCTGCTCTGACCAACTGAGCTACATCGGCATAAAAAAAGAACATCTTCAGAGCTCATTCTGAAAATGTTCGCAAATGTATGAAATATTTATTGTAATACAAAACTATAATATAACTTTTTTGTTTTTATTTTTTTTACTTTGTTTCTACAAGTAATTTCACTTAGAATTACAAGAATATAAAAAAACTTTAACACCAGTATATTAATCGATTACTGTCTTTTTTCTTTATATTTCTTAAGTTGCCTTCTTAATGCTTCCACTGCAATATCTGCGGCTTCTTCAAAAGTTCTAGATTGTTTTTTCACAAAAACTTCCTTACCTTTTAAGTCAACTTTAATTTCTGTTATTTTATTTTCGTCATTAGATACGTTATCTAATTTTAAAATAACGCCAACAGATGTTATGTCATTATGACGTTCTACTACTTTAGAAATTTTCTTTTCAATAAAATCTTCTAGTTTTTTGTCACTCTCAAAGTGAATCGAATTAATGTTAATTTTCATATAAAACCCTCCAATTATTTATGCTCTGGGATGAGCTTGTTTATAAACTCTTTTTAATTTTTCAAATGTATTATGCGTATAAATCTGCGTTGCAGATAAATTTGCATGCCCTAGTAATTCTTTAACTGCATTTATATCGGCACCATTATTTAATAAATGGGTTGCAAAACTATGCCTTAATATATGCGGACTTCTCTTGTCTATTTTTGTTACTAAACTTAAATATTTATTTACCGTGTAATATACAGATTTTGGATATAATTTCTTCCCTTTTTTTGTTAAAAAAACGTAATCTTCGGAACTTGCATATAACTTATTTCTTTTTTCGATATATACATTATATATATATAGTAATTTTTTTGTTAAAGGAATTATTCTTTCTTTATTTCTTTTTCCTAATACTTTAATTTTTTTCTCGGCAATATCAATATCAGATGTTCTTAAATTAATTAATTCGGCACGCCTCATTCCTGTATAATACAATAAATTAATAATTAGATTATCACGAAAACCCTCATAATTATCAGGAAATTCAACTTCATCTAATAAAAAATCCATATTTTCAGATTCTACAAATTGTGGTAATTTTTTATCATTTTTAACTAAGTTGATTTTTTGTGACGGGTCTATCTTAATTAACTCTGACCGTTTTAGGTATTTATAATAAGTTTTTACCGATGAAATTTTTCTATTTACACTTCTTGTAGAATATTCAGATTTAAGCATAGAAACAATCCAATTTCTAATAATTTTATGATTTGTTGTTAATAAATCTACTGAATTTTCTTTGCAGAAATTTAAATATTGTTTTATATCATTAAGATACGCTTCTACCGTATGCGATGAAAATCTTTTTTCTGAAACTAAATATTGCTTAAATAAATCTTTGTACATTTACATTAACTATACGTAAATAAACGATATCAGTTACAATTATTAAAAAAACAACAAGATAATTCTTTTAGTCTAGAATTATCTTGTTAATTGAAAAATGTATATTTATTACAGTTCTCTTTGATGCATTTGCTGAACATAGATAGCTTTCATTCTCATCTCTCTTTTTGTGATAGATGGCTTTTTGTAAGCTTTTCTTTCTCTAAGTTCTTTTATTACACCAGTTTTTTCAAATTTTCTTTTAAACTTCTTTAGAGCTCTTTCTATATTTTCGCCCTCTTTTACAGGAATAATAATCATTTTTTTTACCTCCATTTAAATTGAAATGCAAAATTACTAAGTAAAAACTATTTTACAAAACAAATAGTATAAAAATATTAGTTGATTGTGTAAATAATGTATGTTTTTTGTGTTTTTTTTAATAAAAGTACTGTTTTATCTGTATTTAAGGAGGATAAAAAATAATCTTTGAATTTTATCATTTAAGTAAATCTAAAAATTAATGTATCTTTGCGATGTGAAATATAAACAAAAAAGAGATAATATACTACTTCAAATTAAGAATTACCTTTTAAGGGTTACTTTTCCCGGTTTTAAACATATGTCAATTTTTGAGGTTGGTCAATTTCTGGTAAAAGGTTTAGGTAATGGTGCATTATCAACACGTGCAGCATCAATTGCTTTTAAAATGTTTTTAGCAATATTTCCTGCAATTTTATTCTTTTTTACGTTAATTCCATATATACCAATAGATCATTTTGATGTTGTTTTGCTAGACTTTTTTGCAGATATGATGCCAAAAGAAGCTTTTATTACAATTAAAGATACTATTGAAGATGTTGCAATACACAAGCGTGGAGGTTTATTGTCAATTGGTTTTATATCGGCTTTATACTTTGCAACAAACGGTGTTGCAAGTGTAATTTCGGCTTTTAATAACACAACACTAACAATAGAATCTCGGTCGTGGTTTCGTCAGCAGTTAATTTCAATTATGCTTGTTTTAATTATTTCTGTGCTTATGACTGTGGCAATTACTGTTACAACTTTTAGTGGTGTTGCAATAGACTTTATGCTAGAACATTCATATATCGCAGTAGATTCATCTTACCTATTATTTATTGCAAAATGGTTAATAATAGTAGCTTTGTTCTATTTTATTATTGCCTTTGTATATTATTTTGCTCCTGCGAAAAAAAATAATTGGCGATTTTTTTCAATCGGTTCTATTTTAGCTACGGGGCTTACAATTTTAATTTCTGTAGGATTTTCGTTCTATATAAACAACTTTGGTCAATACAATAAACTTTATGGCTCTATCGGAACTTTAATTGTTATTTTAATGTGGATGTATTGGAACTCGATGGTATTATTAATAGGGTACGAACTAAATGTAAGTATTAAAAATGCTGAAATGCGTACTTCAGAAGATGAAAACCACATTGAAAAATAAATGAATTTTCTTGCACACATATTACTTTCGGGTGATGACAAAGAAATTCAAATAGGAAATTTTATCGGTGATATTGTAAAAGGTAATAAATACGAAAATTATCCTGCAAAAATAAAAGAAGGTATTCTTCTACATCGTAAAATTGATGATTTCACAGATCATCATAAAATTGTAAAACAAGCAACAGCACGACTTAAACCAAAATACGGAAGATATTCAGCAATTGTTATTGATATTTTTTACGATTATTTTTTAATAAAAAATTGGGATAAATACGCTAATCAAAATCTAGATAAATTTGTTAAACAATTCCATATCAATATATTGCAACACTATTTAATTATTCCTGCAAAAGCAAAAAGAATAAGTGTAAGTATAATTGTAAACCGTTGGTTTCATCGTTACAAAACAAAAGATGGCATTAAAGAGGTTTTAGACAAAATGTCTGCATACAGAAACATACCAAATGAAAGCGATTTTGCAATATCTATTTTATCAAAATATGAAAAAGAATTTAACGAAGAATTTAATATTTTTTTTACTGAGCTTTGCCATTTTGTAGATTATCAATAATAATATATCTTTGAAAAAAAAAGCACATGGAGACATTTTTAGAAATATTAAAGTACACTTTACCATCGTTAATAGTTTTTGGTACGGCATATTTAATCATTAAATCGTTTATTGATAACGACCAAAAAAAGCGAATGATTGAAATGCGTTTATCTAACCAAAAGACTATAACACCAATAAAACTACAAGCTTATGAAAGGCTAACACTTTTTTTAGAAAGAATTTCTCCTGAATCTATGATTGTACGTGTTCAAGACCCAAAAATGACTTCTGGTTTTTTACATCAAGCTTTGCTAAAGGTTATTAGGGCAGAATACGAGCATAACCTAAGCCAACAAATATATGTTAGCACAAATGCTTGGGCAGTAGTTAAAACGGCTAAAGAAAATGTAGTTAAATTGGTTAATAATTCTGCCGATAGAGTAGATAAAAAAAGCCCATCATTTGAGTTAAGCAAAGTTATTTTAGAAACGATGATGAGTAATAATATAATGCCAACCAATACGGCTATAGATTTTTTAAAAAAAGAAGTAAGTAATTATTTCTAGTATAAGCCCATATTTATGAGCAACCTTTCTAATTTAAAAGTGTCTTTACATTGTGAAGCATAAAATTCCATATCTGATAATTATTATTATTTTCTTTTTATCGTGCAAAAAAGAAAACAGCAAACCTAGTTGGGATATTAACTATCTTGGACCTCTTGCTCGTACCACAATGACAATTAGTGATATAATTAAAGATTCTGTTTTGCAAATTAATGATGATAGCACTATTTCGTTAGTTTACAAAGATGCTTTTTATGGCATGGGTATAGATACAATTTTTAGTATTGTTGATACAAGTATTGAATATACTGCAAAACTTAGCGATTTAAAAATAAATGACATTATTGAATCTGACAGAGTATCGCTTGGCGATATTGCTCAAAAAGATTATGATGAAAATGGACCGGGCGGTTCTTTATACATGGCAATAATGAACGGACAAAACACAGGTTTGCCTGTAAATATTGATGCAATTCCAACACAAACATATAGCGATATAAATATTGATGCAACAGATTATTTTGAGACCATGATATTGGAATATGCAATTATTGATATTGAAATAGATAATCAACTACCAATACCTATAACAAATGTAGTTTTTGAGTTGAAAAACGCTGTTAATGGAGGAATTATTATAAATGAAACATATGATTATATTGCTTCTGGCGAAACGGTTAATTCTCAAAAAATACTTACTAATTTTACAATTGAAGGCTTAATGTTAGGTAATGTAAGTTTAGAAAGTCCGGGTGGTACAAGTGTTATTATTGATACATCAAAAGCTGTAACAGCAACAATTAGCGTGCACGATATTAAAATAATTTCGGCTCTTGCACGATTTCCAAATCAAGATATTATTAATTTAAACGACAAACTTGTTTTAGATATTAATCCAATGCAGTTAAATTCTATTGAAACAAAAGAAGGATATATAAATGTAGAAGTTTTTAACACCTTGCCCGAAGAAATTCATTTTAACTACACAATGCCCGAAGCAAAAAAGAATTCTGTTCCACTTTCATTTTCGGGAACAGTTCCTGCTGCTAGCAATTTAAGCGATGGCTATTTTCATAATATAATTGATTTGTCGGGATATGACATTAATTTTATGGGCTCAAATAACGATACAGTTAATACATTAAATTACACACTAAGTGCCTCAATAGATTCTTCCGGAAATTTAATTCCGCTTTCGCTTAATGATAGCATTTATTTAAAAAGTGAGTTTTATGACATAACACCTAATTTTGCAGAAGGTTGGTTTGGCAACGATACAATTTTTGAATCAGGTATAAGCGAAATAGAAGCGATAGAAGAACTTGCAAATGCTCAAATAGATTTTAACGAAGCAAAACTAACTGTAACTACCGAAAATGGAATTGGTGTTAAAGGTGCTGTTATGTTTAATAATATTAAGGCAATTAATTATAACACAGGCAATCAGGCGGTTTTAGAGCTTCCTTCGCAATACTCTCCATTTGAAATTGACAAGGCCGAAAACACAGGTAATTCTGCTATTCCTGTAACAAACAGCATGTTTCTTAACTCCTCAAATTCTAACACAAATGAAGTTGTAAGTGTTATTCCAAATTCTATTGAATATGATATTAATTTTTATTTAAATCATAACCAATCTCCCCCACCGCTTGGAACAGGTACAGATTTTGTTTACTATGGCGATGAAATTAAAGCAAACATAGAAATTGAGATACCTCTTTCTTTAATTGCCTCTAATTTGGTTCTTAATGATACTGTTGACTTAGACATAGATAATATAAACGAAATTGAAAGCGGAAAATTTTATTTGTTTGCATACAATGGTTTTCCTTTAGATGCCGATATACAGGTTTATCTTTTAGATGATAGCTTACATATTGTAGATTCTTTGTTTAACGAAAACACAATTGTTTATGCTGCTAGTGTAAATCAAACAAGTAATAGAGTTGAGGAAACTACAAAATCTAAATTAGCAATTCCTATGGATAAAGAAAAATTTGATTTGTTTATAAGAACAAAAAAACTTAGGATTAAATCAAATTTTAAAACACAACCACAAAGTGAACATGTGCAAATTTATAGCGATTACACAATTGAATTTAAATTAACAGGTGATTTCACTTATCATATGGGGTTTTAATCAACTCTATCTGCCTATAATAAATCGCTAGCTAACTCAGCCAAAGCACTACGTTCACCTTTAATCATATTAACATGAGCAAATAAATCTTGCCCTTTCATACGGTCGGTTAAATATGCAATTCCGTTAGATTTACTATCTAAATATGGCGAATCTATTTGTTGAATATCACCAGTGAAAACAATTTTAGTTCCCTCTCCTGCCCTAGTAATAATAGTTTTAACTTCGAGTGGAGTAAGATTTTGTGCCTCATCAACAATAAAAAACACGTTAGATAAACTTCTACCTCTGATATATGCTAATGGAGTAATAACAAGCTTTTCTTTTTGTAAAAACTCATCAATTTTTGCAAGCTCAGAACTATTCTGTCCCAACTGATTTTTTATTACATTAAGATTATCGAAAAGTGGTTGCATATACGGACCAATTTTATCGTTTACATCGCCAGGTAAAAAGCCCAAATCTTTATCACCAAGAGCAACAATTGGACGTGCTAATAATATTTGAGAATATTTTTTTTGCTGAGCTAATGCTGATGCTAAAGCCAACAAAGTTTTTCCCGTACCTGCTTTTCCTGTTAAAGAAATAAGATTTATTTCGGGATTTGTTAAAGCATTTAATGCAAAAGTTTGTTCGGCATTTCGTGGTTCAATTCCGTAGGTTTTATGCTTTTCTACTCTGTGAACTTTGTGAGTTACAGGGTTGTAATGTGCTAAGGCACTTGATGTTCCATTTTTTAAAACAAAGTAAGTATGTCCTTTAAGATTTTTATCGAAATTAATTTTATCTGCCTCAATTCCTTCGTAATTAGAGTATAATTCATCTATAATTTCTTTGCTAAATCCTGTTAACTCAACAGTTTCTTTATAAAAACCAGAAATATTTTTTACTTGGTCAGATTTATAATCTTCGGCCAAAAGCCCTATTGATTTGGCTTTCATTCTAAGGTTAATATCTTTTGTTACAAGTATTACTTTGCGTGATTTGTTCTTGTTTTTAAGGTATTCTGTTATAGCAAGTATTTTATGGTCAGGGGTCTTTTCCATAAATGAATTAATCATTACCTCAGAAAAAGGTTTGCCTGTTTCAATAAAAAGCTTACCTAATTTTTCGCCAAGTTTCACTCCTTTATCGAATAATGCTTCGCCAGCAATTTTGTCTAACTCGCGAGTAAATTCACGTGCATGAAAATTTATTTCGTTGCTTCCTTTTTTAAAATTATCTAATTCTTCTAAAACAACAATAGGCAACACTATATCATGCTCGGCAAAAGTATATATTGCTTTGTAATTATGTAAAATCACATTTGTATCTAATACAAAAATTTTTGTTTTCTTAGATGCCATAACTATTTGTAAATTATCTGTGTGTAAAATAAAATCATTCTGAACTTAACTTTTGTTAAGTTCAGAATGATTAAAAGGTAAATTATTATTTATCTTCTCCAGAGATAGATTCTCTCATATCAGTATCAGCTTGAATATTTTTCATTTTATAATAATCCATTATTCCAAGATTTCCACTACGGAAAGCCTCTGCCATAGCTTGAGGAATTTGAGATTCAGCTTCGATAACTTTTGCACGCATTTCTTGTGCAAGAGCCGACATTTCTTGTTCTTGTGCAACAGCCATTGCTCTACGTTCTTCAGCTTTCGCTTGAGCTACTTTTAAATCTGCATCAGCTTGATCTGTTTGTAATACTGCACCAATATTTTTTCCAATATCAATATCTGCAATATCAATAGAAAGTATTTCAAATGCAGTTCCTGCATCAAGACCTTTTCCTAATACCACTTTAGAAATTGAATCTGGGTTTTCTAATACATCTTTATGAGAAGGTGCAGAACCGATTGAAGATACAACACCCTCGCCAATACGAGCAAGAATTGTTTCTTCGCCAGCACCACCAACTAAACGAGCTATATTTGCACGAACAGTTACTCTTGCCTTACAAATTAGCTGAATTCCGTCCATTGCAACTGCAGTTACAGGAGGGGTATTAATTACTTTAGGATTTACCGACATTTGAACTGCTTCAAACACATTTCTACCTGCCAAATCAATTGCTGTAGCCATCTGCAAAGATAATTCTATATTTGCTTTTGATGCAGATACTAAAGCATGAACAACAAGTTCTACATGTCCACCTGCTAAAAAGTGAGCTTCTAAATCATTTCTTCCTATATCTTTTAATCCGGCTTTGTGTCCCTCAATCATTGCACGTACTATTATTGATGGCGGTACTTTTCTCCATCGCATAAAAACAAGTTGAAGTAAAGAAATATTTACACCTGAAACTAATGCTTGAAACCAAAGTCCAATTGGTATAAAATACAAAAAGATTATTAAGGCAACTATTCCGCCTATAACTGAAAAAAGCAATACTGTTAAGTCCATAATTATTTATTTAAAGGTTTTACAATTATTATATTATTCTCTATTTTTATTATTTCTATTTCTATTTGTTGGTCTACAAATTGACCAAAAGATTTTGCTTCGTAAATATTGTCATTTATCATTACTTTACCCATTGGTGCTAGTCTCGACATTGTTTTACCCACATCTCCAACTGTAATTTTATCCATTTGATATGTGTTGGCTACGCTAGTAATTTCTGTATTTAGCATTGCTTTTTTCCATGTTTTTGAACGCAAAGAAAAAACTACTGACAGAATTATTGTTATAATGGTTATTACAAGAACAAGATGCCCTGTGTTTGTGCTGTATGTATTGTAGCTAAGATATATGCCACTTCCTGCTAAAATAAATCCTGATATTGCGGCTATTGTTGTACCCGGAATTACTAAAAATTCTAGAAGAATTAGAACTATACCAATTATAATAAGGAAAATTATTAAACTTAACATTCTATATTTTTAGTCTATTGTTACTGATAAACCTTTACTTACAAGCTTGTCTTTCATAGGCTTAAGAGATGTTACATCTCCTTTTTTAACATCACATTTACCTTTAAAATGTGTTATAAAAGCACATTGTTCGGCTTGCAATTCATTGTGATTACAAACTTCAATCAAATTTTCAATTACGAAATCAAAAGTGTTTTTATCATCGTTATGCAATATTAAAAATCGCTTATCAGATAATTTATCTTCACTTATATTTTGCTCTTGTATACGTTCTTTTGTCATTTATTAATACTTTTTAGCAAATGTACAATAACAATTAGTAATTGACAATTAATAAAGTGTAATATTTATTAAATTTTTATTGTATTTTAGCAAACTAATAAAAAAATATTTTATGCACTCAGTATTATCAATGCTTGATTTAGCTGCCGAAAAATTCGGAACAAGAACTTATGTCTCTAATAAGGAAACTAATACATGGAAAAATTACAGTTTTTTGAAAGTAAGAGAATTATCGAGCTATGTTGCTTCATTTTTATTAGATAAGGATATAGCAAAAGAAGAAAATATTGTAATTTTATCGGAAGGCAGAAGTAAATGGGTTATAGCTGAGCTTGGCATTATTACTGCCGGAGCGGTTTCTGTTCCCTTATCAATTAAATTGCAAAACGAAGAAATTCCTTTCCGTTTTAATCATTCTGAGGCAAAAGCAGTATTTATTTCAAAGAATTATATCGATAAATTATTGATAGAATCAAGCAAATTTGAGAATAAAGAGCTGATGTATTTATATTTAGATGCAGATAAAGATTTTTTTATTGCACAAGCAAAAAAATACGGAATATCTGAAGATAAGATATTTAGTTTTAAAGAAATATTAGAACAAGGAGAAAAATCGTACAATAAAAACAAAACTGATTTAGAGGATATAAAAAACAATATGTGTTTTAACGATACTGTAACAATATCGTACACATCGGGTACAACAGGAAATCCAAAAGGAATTATGTTAACTCACAAAAACTATTGGACAAATTGCAACGATGGCATGGATATTTTTAAAGTTCCCGAGAATTTTAAAACACTGATTATTCTACCCTGCGACCATTCTTTTGCACATACCGTAGGGGTTTTTGCAGCACTTTTGCGGGGCATCTCTCTTTATTTTGTTGATGCTAAAGGCGGAGGAATGAATGCGTTAAAAAATATCCCTGCAAATATGACAGAAACAAACTCCGATTTTATATTAACTGTTCCTGCTCTTACAGGTAATTTTATGAATAAAATTAAAGAAGGAGTTAGCCAAAAAGGAGGCTTTGTTTCCAGTCTTTTTAATAAAGGAATAAAGGCAGGAATAAAAATACACGGAAACAGCTTTAATAAAACCTGTCCGTTTCTAAATTTAATAAATTATCCTGTTTACATTCTAGCCAAACTATTAATATTTAAGAAAATAAAAAACATTTGGGGTACAGATATAAAATATTTTGTTGGCGGTGGTGCTTTGTTAGATGTTTATCAACAAGAGTTTTTTTATTCGTTGGGAGTTCCTGTTTTTCAGGGATATGGACTAACAGAAGCAGCTCCAATAATTTCGGCAAATACTCCTTTTATTCACAAACTTGGCACATCGGGCAAGGTATTGCCGTCAATAATTTGCCATATTGTTGATGATAAAGGAAACGAACTACCACAAGGCGAAAAAGGTCAAATTATTATAAAAGGTGATAATGTTATGAAAGGATATTTTAAAAATCCTGATGAAACAGCAAAAACAATAAAAAATGATTGGCTATATACAGGTGATTTAGGATATTTTGATGAAGATAATTTTTTGGTTGTAACAGGCAGAGAAAAAGCTTTGCTTATTTCTGACGATGGCGAAAAATATTCGCCCGAAGAAATTGAGGAAGCTATTATAAATAATTCTGAACTTATAGACCAAATTATGTTATATAACGACCATAAAAAAATTACAAGTTCGCTTATCACTATTAATAAAGAAAAACTACAAAAGCATATAAACAAAAAAAATATACAAGAAGAAAAAGAAATAATTTCTGAAATTACAAAATCGTTACATAAATTTAAAGAAAATAAAAACTACAAAGGTAAATTTCCGGAAAAATGGATACCTTCTACATATAGTATAATTGACGAAGCTTTTTCGGAGCAAAATCAAATGATTAATTCTACAATGAAAATGGTTAGACATAGAATTACAGAACATTATAAAGAAAATATTGACTTTATGTATTCTAAAGAAGGTAACAAGCCTGTTAATGAAAAAAATATAAACACATTAAATAAACTTTTATAAATTATTGAGATGAAAAAATTATTTAAACTTATTGTATTAATAGCTATTACTTCTATAGTATTTAATAGTTGTAGAAAAGGTGAAGATGATCCGTTTTTATCTTTACAATCAAGAACAAAAAGACTTTCGGGCTCATGGAAACTTAGCGGAGTTGATTTTATCTTAAAAGAAAATAGTTCGTCTAATCATAGCACATCACACATGATTTACAATAATGGAGTTATTATTATAACTGATAGCGACGATAATTCTGCTGATATTGATAGTATTAAATATACACAATATCTAAATATTGATAAAAACGGAACATTTAATCAAAGATACTATTCTGATACTGATACATCAGACATAGAAGGAAATTGGACTTGGCTCGGCAAGAATAAAGAACTAGGATTAAAAAACAAAGAAGCATTTATTTTAACTGTAACAAAAAAAATTAACGGCACAGATACTGAAGTATATACCGGAAAATATATTATACCGGAAAATATTTATGTTTTAAAAAAGCTTTCTAGTGAAGAAATAGTTATTACAATAGATTACTCAAAAACAAACAAAAATGGACATGTTAGTTCCGAACAAGGAACAATGACTTATACTAAACAATAAAATACAAAAAAGATGAAACAAAAAAATTTAATTATATTAACAATAATATTGTTATTTAGTGTTTTAAATTCTTGCAAAAAAGGCGAAGACGACCCTTTCTTTTCTTTATTATCAAGAAAACAACGTTTAGCAGGAAAATGGACTTTGAAATCGGCAGATTATACCCAAACAAAAAAGACACCAATTGATATGTATCCTTATGTTTATCATTATATTTATGATGGCTCAAAATATGCAAAAGCAACAATATATAATGGTACAACAAAGAGTATAACAGAATATAATTATTCTGAAAAAATGGAGTTTAAAAAGAATGGAACTTTTACAAAAAACTATACTAACGATGGCGATAATTTTACAGAAGAAGGTATATGGACTTGGATAAGAAAAAATAAAGAAATAGGATTAAAAAATAAAGAAGCTATTTTACTTACTTTAACAAAAGTAATTGAAGCTGATGGAACAGTAACTTATTCAGGTGTTTCTAATTACCCAAATGATATGATGATTTTTAAAAAACTAACCAATAAAGAATTTGTTATTCATTTTGATTATTCTTATCCCAATGAATACGGTAAAATTGCTTCATTTATTGGAACTATGACTTATACACAAGATTAATTCTTTATAATAGGGTCTCTGATAAACACATAAAGGCTTGTTTTTAAACTGTTTAGAGCAGAATATCCCATTGTAAATGTTAAAATTACAGTTTTATGCTTACTCTGACGCACATCATATTTTTATCTTCTTCAATTTGAGGTATATTTATACATCTGCATTTCAGAAAATAAAAATCTAATACACCTCAGAGCTTTTCAGCAGACCCTATAATAGGAAGTTTTACTTTAAAATTATTATTATCGTTTTCAATAACACATCTTTGTTCGGTAATAAAACTGTATCTTTCTTCAATATTTTTAATACCAATGTTAAAAGAATCTGCTCCTGCTTCTTTTAGCTGAATATTATTTATAACACAAATAAAATTATTTTCATCAATAGTAATTGTGATGTTCAACTTTTTATTATCAGAAATAACATTATGTTTTATTGCATTTTCTACTAAAAGCTGTAAGGACATTGGAATTATTTGTCCATCAATATTATTAACACTTTTTTCAATATCAAAAATTATATTATTCTCAAACCTATATTTTTGTAAAACAATATAATTTTTTATAAATAAAATCTCTTCTGAAATATCAACAAGTTCATTTTCTTTATTCTCTAAAACATAGCGATATAACTTAGATAAATGATTTACAAAATCTTCAGCTTTTTGCGGTTCTATACTAATCATAGAACTAAGTGTATTTAAACTATTGAACAAAAAATGTGGGTTAACTTGTGTTTGCAAAGCTTTATATTGAAATTTTATAGCTTCATTTTTTGATTTTTGTGCTTCCTTTTCTTTTATAACAAACTGTGTCATATAAGATTTAGAGAAAATAATAAAGAAAATAATTATCCCAATAAAAATTGTTAAAATATTAGTTAGAATAAAACCCGTGCTAGAAAATAGTTTTGCAATTGTATATTCGTGCACAAGCGAAAACCAAACGCTGTTAATTGCAAACACATCAATTGAAATGTATAAGAAAATAGAAATTAAAACAAATATATATGTCTTTACAGGATTGGCGTGTGTATCAGCTCTATTGAAAATAAATCTTGTAATGAAACCCGTAAGAGAAAGCGTTCCTCCAATAAGAAATCCATAAAGTATATTTAACAAAAGCTCTTTTATATCAGAATTAATTCCGCCAGAAGCAAAATCGAAAACAAATGTTATTACAATGCTTACAACAAAGATTATTAATATGTTTTTTAAATGTTTCATTTTCTTATTTTTTATTGGTTAAAGGTATAATTATTTTTTAAAACCTGTCAGGTATTAAAACCTGACAGGTTAGTAAAATATGTTTAACTATTTCTGACAAGCTTTTAACAAAACTTCAATTTGCTCTTTTCCCCAAGTTGGAGCTAATTCGTTTGTAACATTTTGTTTATCAATTAATTTTTTAGCTGTTTTAATTACAGGCAATGCATTTTTTGCTCCACCACCGTATTGTGCAGGTCTGTTATAAACATTCTGTGCTTTTAAATAATATGCACGTGCATTTTTCGGATTTAGTTCCAATGCTTTTGCAATCATTTTATTAGCTTTTTCGGAGTATTCTCTTCCTCGTTTTTGTGGGTCAATCAATAATTGAGATTGAAAAACAAATGCTTTGTTTACATAAAACTCATCGTTTTTTGCGTCAAGTTCTATTGCTTTATTAATCTGTATTAAAGCTTTTGCCAACACTTCTTCTTTCTTTCTTGTATCGGCTTGGTTAAATCCAATAATTGTATTAAAAAATGCTGCCCAAGAATATGCTTCTGCTTTATCAGAAAAATTCTTTGAAATTTTCTCCATATTTGCTGCATAATCAGCAAAGTTTTTTGTTTTATCGGTTCTATACGATTTTAAAACCTCTTGCATTGAAGTTTCATAATTTGTAGCCGAAAAAGATAATAATCCTGTTGCTACAATTGCTAATGTTAAAATAATTTTCTTCATTTTTTCAAAATTTTAAAGTTTATATTTTTTATTTCTGATGCAAACATAAGCTAGTTATCATTATATAAATATTAAAACATACCGAACTGTTGTTTCTTGTTACTGAACTGTA
>CAZRWZ010000042.1:0-14841 GCA_964603745.1 uncultured Bacteroidaceae bacterium
AGTTCAAGGCGTGTGAGGAATTTAAACCGCAGAATACAAAGGTATTTGAGGATTTAAATTTTGAGCAACAACGCAGAAATCGGACTTTATAGACAAGCTCTATTTAGGGTCTGCTGAAAAGCTCTGAGGTATATTAGATTAAGTGGTTTTATAACAAGCTGTTATGTGTTTTTCAGCATACCCTTTTTAACAATATCTTCGTAATTAATAAAAGCCCCCCTTAATAAAAAAAAGCAATAAAAAAATATTAATTTCTTCGATATTGTTTAACTTTACCGAGTTAAAAATCTAATAAAAATATGTTAGAAATATTAAAAAACACAATAAGTATAACTGTCTTTGTTTCGGTAATGATGATGGTAATAGAGTATTTTAATATCAGAACCAAAGGTAAGTGGAATAGCAAGTTAGAGAAGAATAAATTTTTGCAAATAATAATTGCAGTTTTTCTTGGAGTAATTCCCGGTTGCTTAGGAGCATATACCGTAGTATCGCTTTATACTCACGGTATTTTTAGTTTTGGTGCTGTTGTAGCAGCAATGATTGCAAGTTTTGGCGACGAAGCTTTTATAATGTTTGCCATGATGCCGAAACAAACTATGGTAATAAGCCTTGTTTTAATGTTTGTGGCAATAATAACAGGTGTTTTAGTAAATATTTTTTATAAGAAAAAGCATATACTAAGCAAACAAAAACTTCATATTCACGAAGAAGATCAATGTATTTGTTTTGATATAAAAGTAATTATTTGGAATATTAAAAATATTTCTTTTGTAAGAGCTGTACTTATGTTTTCTATAGTAATTTTTTTAGGCTTCTTATTATTTTCTCACTCAGGTCATAACCATATAAATTTACCATTTTCGCAAACAGAAAACATACAACAAGTAGAACATAATCAGGTAGTTGGCGATGTGTCAGAAAACAATCACGAAGAGCATATTTCTTGGGTAAAAGTTACTTTTATATTTATTTCTTTGTTAGCTCTGTTTATTATAATAACAGTACCCGAACATTTTCTAGAAGAACACTTATGGAATCATATAATAAAAAAACATTTTATTAAAGTTTTTTTATGGACATTTGGGGTGTTAAGTTTAGTGTATCTACTTGGTTTGTTTGTTGATATAGAAAAACTTGTTGCAGGTAATTTACATATGATATTAATATTAGCCGTTTTAATAGGGGTGCTTCCAGAATCTGGTCCACATCTTATTTTTGTAAGTTTATTTTTATCAGGAACAATACCAATAAGCATATTAATGGCTAATTCTATAGTTCAAGACGGACATGGAGCTTTGCCACTTTTTGCAGAAGATAAACGTGGATTTTTTCTAATGAAAATGATTAATGTAGCAGTAGGCTATTCTGTTGGTTTACTTGGCTGGTATTTTGGTTGGTAGTTATAACCGTAACCTAGCTATGTTTATAAATTTTAACATTTATAAATGCAAACTTATAAGTGCATATGTTTTAAAAAGTTTGCATTTACAATAGTGTGTTTTAGTTTAAATAGCTCTGTAACAACTTATTATGTGTTTTTCAGCAGACCCTACATATGTAAATGACCATTTTTCAAACAAGCGTAACGCAGAAATCGGACTTTATAGACAAGCTCTAAATAGATTGAGTATATTGAGCAAATAACTTAGGATTAATTTTTTTAGCTGCATCAAAATAATTATTTGCTTCTTGTATTTTTCCTAATCTCTTACTAACTGTTGCCAAATTGTAATTTAAAAAGAAATTATTGGGATTATCCTTTACTAAACCCAATAAATACACCCTTGCTTTATCATATTGTTTTGCATTAACATAAGAAAGATATAAATTATTTATAATATCTGATGATGTAGGGTTTTTATCACGAGCTTGTTCAAAAATCTTTATTGCATGTTCGTAGTCTTGCAATTTCATATATGTTAACCCAATATTCATAAGCAATTGCTCATCGTTTGGTTTCAGTTGATATGAAGAATTCATTGCTTGTAGAGCCTTATTATAAATAGGTTTTGCTTGTTCAAAGCCCTTAGTTTTATCATTTGCAATAATATCTGCTTTAATTCCATATGCAGTACCTAAATCTTTCCATGCCTCATATTTTTTATTGTTATTACCCAGTGCTACCGATAAAAAATAAATTGATGTATCTAAATTGTTTTTATATCTGCCATACAAACGACCTAACTGATAATTTGTGTTATATCTACCCGGATTATATTTTCTTGCTTGTGTCCAAATATCTATTCGCAAATCCACATCAACACTATCGTTTAAAACAATATCTAAATTTTGAAAAGTTCGTTTATGTCCGGGAGAATGTTCTAATATCCGCTTATATGCCGACCAAGTTTTTTCAACATCTTTGTTTTTATCGTAATAGGCATTTCCCAGCAAAATAAGTGCATCGTTATATGTGGGGTGTATTTCAACAGCTTTTTTCAGATAAACTAATAATTGCTTTTGCATATTTGCAATTTTATTTTCAATATTTTTGATAAGCACTTTATAATCGTCAGAATTTATTAATTCCTCTACTTCACTATTACGTAAATCTGTTTCGTGTAATTTTTCTATTATCACTTGTTTGTTAGTAGGTTTATCTTGCAAAATTGCTTTTAATTTGCCTACTGTTTCAAGCATTTTTCCACCTGCCGATGTATTGCTTTTTGCCGAATTTGTTGATGTTAAAACATCGGTAGTAAAAAGCACATAATCATTTTTCCATGCATTATTTCTGTCTATAGTTTTTGCTGTAAAACCAAGAAAAACAACAAATAACACAGAGTATAATATTTTTATATTTTTTTGCGATAAAATTTTAAACAGATAATATGTAACAATTATTAAAAAACCTATTGATGAAATATACATAAATCTTTCGTTCATAAATGTTCCTACATTAAAAATAATGTTAGAAACAACCGAAAAACTTAGTATATAAAACCATATTCCGTAAGAAACTATTGTTTTCTTTTTAAACCCAAGTATAGCTACTACACCCATAAACAGATAAAATAACAAAGAAATAATTGCCCTAAAATCGGTAAACCCAATAATTGGAATTTGTTTCGGATAGTAATCAAAGCTTAAAGGGTGTGGAAAAATCAATAATTTAATATACAAACCCATTGTATAAAAATTAGTAGCCATTCTTTCCATAAAGCTACTATTGATATACGGATTATTCATCAGTTCTGTAGATTCGGCACTATATGTAGAGCCAATTACAGAGGTTCTAATAAGCATATAAACTATTGTGGCAAAAACAATTGCCGACATAACAATTAAATTTTTTTTGAGTTCTGTTTTTGTAAAATAATATATCGATAAAGGAATAATTGCAACAAAAGTAATTGCATTTTCTTTAGACATTAAGGCAAAAAAGAATACTATAATTATTGATGTCAGATAAGTTTTTTTGTTTGTATCAATATATTTAAAACTAAGATACAGTGCATATAATGCTCCAAGCAATGTCATTATTTCGTCTCGTCCTTTGATGTTTGCAACAGCTTCGGTGTGTATTGGGTGAGCCAAAAACAACAATGCCACAATAAATGGGATATTCAATAATTTATTTTCAGATAAACTATCGGGAAAAAAATGTGCTAATATTAAAAAAAGCAAATAAGCTGTTAAAATGTAAAGTATTATATTTATTAAATGACTAATAAAAGGATTTAAACCAAAAAACTGATATTCTAAAGCAAAAGTTACAAGCGAAAGCGGACGATATCTACCTCCGGCAACTAACTGTTTATTTTTTCCAAAAAAACCTGTAAAACCATCGTGAGTTAAAATATCCGAAATTCCCGAAATTCCTTTTTTTGTAAACTCATTTTGTGTTATAACAATTGCATCGTCAAGTGCGTAATTGTTAAACAAACTATTACCATAAAGAATAAATCCAAAAACTATAATAATTATTAGGTTAATGTTTTTTATTCTCCCTAGTTTTGCTATTAAATCCATTTTAAATTAATTTAGTAATCAAAAATAAATAAAAAAGCCGACAAATGCCGGCTTTTTATTATATGAAAATAATTTTTATAAAAAATCACTAAAAGGTTAAACTTAATTCAACATCATTGGCATAATCAACATTAACACATCTTCTGCATCAGTATCAGTTTCTTGAGGTACTAAAATAGCTGCTCTCGATGGGTCTGATAATTGAACAATTACATCTGAAGAAGATAAGTTTGCAAGGATTTCTTGCAAAAATGTTCCTTTAAAACCAATTTCCATATCGTCGCCTTCGTAGTGGCATGCAGTTCTTTCAACTCCTGAGCTAGAAAAATCTACATCTTTAGCCGAAACAACTAATTCGTTTGGTGTTACTTTTAATTTTACTAAATAGCTTGCCTGATTTGAAAAAACTGTAACTCTCTTTAATGCTGTGTAAAGCGAAACTCTATCAACTAAAAGTTTGTTAGGCATATCTGTTGGTATAACCGAATTATAACTAGGATAGTTTCCTTCTATTAAGCGGCAAATAATTGTATATTCATTAATTGTAAATCTAGCATTTTTTTCATCAAAACTAAGATTTATGATACTGTCATCTTTAGTTAATAAACCTCTCATTAAGCTAGCCGATTTTTTTGGCAAAATAAAAGATGCTTGTTGCGACACCTCAACATCAGTTCTTATATAACGAACTAATTTGTGCGAATCCGAAGCTACAAATGTAATTTTACCATCTTCCATTTCTATATAAATACCATTCATTACAGGTCTAAGTTCATCGTTGGCAGTTGCAAACAATGCTTTTTCAATACCCGATAAAATAACATCAGATTTTACATTTATATCAATGTTATTGCTTCCTAAGTCAGGCATAACAGGGTAATCATCGGCAGAAAAACCTGCAATACTAAATTTACCTGTTTCTGTAACTAAATCGGTAAGTAAACTATCGTTATCAATATTAAAAGTTAAAGGTTGCTCAGGAAATTCTTTTAGAATATCTAAAAGCTTTCTTGCTTCTAACGCAATTTTTCCGGCACCTTCTATATTATCTAATTCTATATTTGTAATTACAGTGGTTTCTAAATCGGAACCTGTAATTATTAATTTATTTTCTGCTAATTCAAAAATAAAATTATCTAAAACAGGCAAGGTGTTTTTACTGTTTATTACACGGCTAACCGACTGTAAATGTTTATTTAACTCGCTACTTGATATTACAAAATTCATTATATATATTCTTTTAGTTTTCTATAAATTTTCGAGTGCTAAATATATTAATTTACTCAGTCAGAAAACTATTCATTTCAATATTTTATTTAACAAATTAAAAAATGTTATTAACAATGTTTTTTTTAATTGAAAACTAAGCATTTGAATAAAAGTTAATATCTTTTAGCATAAATATATTACATATTTCAATTAACTTTTATACTTTTGAGGAAGATATGTATAATTTTATTATAAAAAGTCAGATTACTACAATTTATCACTTCTTTGTTGCAATAGAAGTGGGATACCTTAAGGTATTTGGTGGTCTGTAATCGTATATGTTTGTTCTAAATATACAGAACTCCCTCCCATCACAATTTCTTTAAAAGAAAAAATCAATTTTAATATCAATAATTTTAATAAAAAATAAAATTTAATATAATGGACAAATTATTATTACTAGGTGACGAAGCTATTGCACAAGCAGCAATAGACTCAGGATTATCCGGAATGTATGCATATCCGGGAACTCCATCTACGGAGATAATGGAATACATGATGCACTCTAAAGAAGTAAAAGAGAAAGGTATTCATGCAAAATGGTCGGCAAACGAAAAAACCGCAATGGAATCGGCAATAGGAATGTCGTATGCAGGAAAACGAACTATGGTTGCATTTAAACACGTAGGTTTAAACGTGGCAGCCGATGCTTTTGTAAACTCTTCGATAACAGGAGTTAACGGAGGTATAGTAGTTATTGTTGCCGATGACCCATCAATGCACTCATCGCAAAACGAGCAAGATAGCCGTTATTACGGAAAATTTGCTTTTATGCCAATTCTAGAGCCTCTAAATCAACAAGAGGCATACGATATGGTTTATGGAGCTTTTGAAATGTCGGAAAAATTTAATGTTCCTGTTTTAGTTAGAATTACAACCCGTTTGGCTCACTCACGTGCAGGTGTTGCAAGAAAAGAATTAAAATCGGAAAATGAATTACGCCTACCAAAAAACCCTACTCAATTTGTACTTCTTCCATCTATTGCAAGAGTTCAATATAAGAGTTTACTCGATATGCAATCAGTAATTGAAGCAGATTCTGCAAACTCTCCTTACAATAAATATATTGATGGTTCAGATAAAAGTTTAGGAATTATTACCTGTGGTATAACTCATAACTATTTAGCCGAAAATTATGAAAATGGTATTGTACCTTTCCCTGTACTTAAAATTGGGCAATATCCATTACCAAAAGAGATGGTTAGAAAATTAGTTAACGAATGCGACGAAGTTCTTGTTATAGAAGACGGCTATCCGTTTGTTGAAGAAATGATTTTAGGATTGCTTGAAAACGAGAATATTAAAGGTCGTTTAAGTGGAGCATTACCTCGTGACGGAGAATTAAATCCTAATTTAATAAAAAGAGCAATTACAGGCGAAGAATTTAGTGTTGATATCCCTGATATAGTTGCCGGTCGTCCACCAGCCCTTTGTAAAGGTTGCGGACATATTGATGCTTATGTTGCATTAAATAAAGCACTAGAAAAATACGGAAAAGGTCGTGTTTTTGCCGATATTGGCTGTTATACACTTGGTGCATTAGAGCCATATAATGCTATTAATACTTGCGTTGATATGGGTGCATCAATAACTATGGCAAAAGGTGCTGCCGATGCAGGTTTAGTTCCTTCGGTTGCTGTAATTGGCGATTCAACTTTCACCCATTCTGGCATGACTGGTTTACTTGACGCAGTTATCGAGAACACTCCTATTGTTGTTCTTATTTCTGATAACTACACAACAGGTATGACAGGTGGGCAAGATTCTCATGCACTTGGCAGATTAGAACAAATTTGCGAAGGTCTTGGAGTTTTACCAGAACATATTAGGGTTTATCATCCAAATGCAAAAAACATGGATGAGATGATTAAAATAATGGAAGAAGAATTAGAATATGATGGTATCTCTGTTATTATTCCTCGTCGCCAATGTGTGCAGACCATGAAAAATAAAGAACTTGTTGCTAAAGTAAAAGAATTAAAATTGTAAAACTTAGTTTAAAGTTAAAAGTTGAAAGTTAATAAAATAAATGCTTTCAACTTTACAAACTTTTAAACTTTATAAACTAAATTAATATGAAATCAGATATAATATTATCAGGTGTTGGCGGACAAGGAATTGTTTCAATTGCAGGAACAATTGGTACTGCTGCATTAATAGAAGGACTTAATTTAAAACAATCGGAAATTCACGGAATGAGCCAACGTGGTGGCGATGTTTCATCAAATATGCGAGTTTCTGACAAGCCAATTTCTTCGGATTTAATCCCTTATGGTTCGGCAGATATTATTCTTTCGGTAGAACCGATGGAGTCGTTAAGATATTTACCTTATTTATCAAACGAAGGTTGGGTTGTTACAAATTCTGCTCCTTTCATTAATATTCCTAACTATCCTGAGTTAGAAGAAGTTTTAGAAACTATAAAAAAATTACCTAAAAACATTATTATTAATGCTGATGCAATTGCTGCTGATATTGGCTCACGCCGTTCTTCAAACATTGTAATGCTTGGTGCTGCAAGCCCATTTATTGGCATTAAAATGGAAAGCTACGAAGAAGGTTTACGTCAAATTTTTGGTAGAAAAGGTGATGCTGTGGTAGAAGCAAATATTGCTGCACTTCGTGCCGGCAGAAAATTTACTGAAGATAATTATAAGTTTTAATCCTTATTGGATATATAAAAAACGCCACTCAATTGAGTGGCGTTTTTTGTTTGTTTCTACAACTTCTCTAATATTGTTCTTTTTCGTTAGGAAAATCTTCCGATTTAACATCGTCAATATAAGATTTAACAGCTCCTTTTATTTCTGCCGAAAGATTATGATAACGGCGTAAAAAACGAGGCGAAAACTCTTGTGTTATACCCAACATATCGTGCAGAACCAAAACTTGCCCATCTACCTGACCACCTGCACCAATACCAATTACAGGAGTTTTAACAGTAGAAGAAACTTTTGCAGCCAAATCCGAAGGTATTTTTTCTAACACAATAGCAAAACAACCTAATTCTTCTAGTAAATTTGCATCTTCAATCAATTTGTTTGCCTCGTCTTCATCTTGAGCACGAACTACATATGTGCCAAATTTATGAATAGATTGTGGGGTTAAACCTAAATGCCCCATTACCGGAATTCCTGCGGAAAGAATTCGTTGAATTGATTCTTGAATCTCTGAACCTCCTTCTAATTTCACAGCATGAGCACCGGTTTCTTTCATTATTCTAATTGCCGAAGATAATGCAACTTTAGAATTTCCTTGATAAGTTCCAAAAGGCATATCAACAACAACCAAAGCTCTTTCTACACCTCGCACAACCGAACGAGCATAATTTATCATCTCATCTAAAGTAATTGAAAGAGTTGTATCGTTACCCGCCATTACATTAGAAGCAGAATCACCTACTAAAATTACATCAATTCCTGCTTGATCTACAAGACGTGCCATAGAATAATCGTAGGCAGTTATCATTGCAATTTTTCTATCTATAAGTTTCATCTCACTTAAAACATGAGTTGTTACTTTTTTTATTTTTTTGTGTATCGACATAAAATAATGTACTTTTGTTGGTTATTGTGCAAATTTGTAAAATATAATTTAATAAATGTTTAAAATGAAGAAGTTTTTTATAATATTTTATTTATCAGTAATATTTTTTTCGTGTAGCACGGATATAGATTTGAATGCTGATTACAAGGATATTACTGTAGTTTATGGTTTGTTAGATAAGGGAACAGACAGGCAATATATAAAAGTAAACAAGGCATTTTTAGGAGAAGCCCCCGTAGCCGAAATGGCCGCAGTGTCTGATTCATTTATATATAAATCGGCAACAGTTATGCTAAAAAAATACCATAACGACCATTATATCAAAACAATATATTTTGAATATAATGATACAATACCAAAAGATACAGGGTATTTTGCTAATGATAAAAATGTAATTTATATTACTGATGAAAAAATAATTGAAGAAAGCGAAGAAAAAGACTTGGAAGAGTATTCATATAAATTAATTGTTCAAATACCCGGCAAGCCGGAAGTGAGTTCGGAAGCAAAACTTGTATCAAGTGTTAAAATTTTACCTCCTATATCATATAGTTCACAACTTATTTTTTATCAAAGTTATGGCTCTTCAGGACAATATATAGATTTAAAATTAAAATATGAAAGTGCTAAAAACGCTCTACTTTATGAAGTGTATACCGAAATATCATTTTACGAAAAAAATCAAGGAAATGATAATTACACTATGAAAACTTTGATGTGGAGGCAATTAGACAAAAGAGCTACAAGTATTAAAGGCGACGAAACAATAGAAAGCATCATCTCCGGTTCTGGTTTGTTTAATTACATTCATTCTCAAATAGCAAATACTAATACCGAAGAAAGAATATTTTATTCAATAAGATTTTATTTTGTTGCAGCAGGCGAAACCCTTACAAAATACATTGATTTAACCAGTCCTGATTATGGAATTGTTCAAGAAAAACCATCATTTACAAATATTAAAAATGGTTGGGGTTTATTCTCAAGTAGAGGTTCAAATTTTTCTAAATATAAAAAACTAGAAAAAAGCTCCTTAGATGAGCTTTCTAAAGGACAATACACAGGAACAGATAACTTCCTTAATAACACAGAAACTGTAACTTTTTATTATGCTCACCCTAATTTAGATAAAGAATATTTATACACTACAGCACCATAAAATTATCATGAAAAAAGCCTTTAATATTTTAGTTTTAGGATTACTTTTAATCCCAACAATTTCGTTTTCTCAAATTGAAGTAGAAACATACAAATTTAGCAGAGTTCTAAGTTTAGCCAATAATTTTTATGTTGATACTATTAACAAAGAAAAATTAGTAGAATATGCTATTATTGGCATGTTAAAAGAATTAGACCCACACTCTGTTTATATAAGTGCCGATGAGGTTGAAAGAACCAACGAATCGCTAAAAGGTTCTTTTGACGGGGTTGGAGTACAATTTAACATTTTAGATGACACCTTAATAGTTGTAAGCCCTATTGTTGGAGGTCCGTCAGAAAAAATTGGTATTAGAGCAGGCGATAGAATTGTAGAAATCGACAGCATTAATATTGCAGGAATAGGACTTAAAAACTCCGATGTTTTTAAAAAATTAAGAGGAAAAAAAGGCACAAAAGTTCAAGTTAAAATTAAAAGAGGAAACAACGAAGACCTTTTAGAATTTATAATCACAAGAGATAAAATACCTATTTATAGTGTTGATGCCTCGTATGTTGTAAAAGATGATATAGGATATATAAAACTTAGTCGTTTTGCAGGAACAACAATGGCAGAAATAAACAAAGCTGTTACAAAATTAAAAGCTCGAGGTGTTAAAAACATCATCTTAGATTTAAGAGGAAATGGTGGCGGATATTTAAGAACAGCCATAGATTTAGCAGATGAATTTCTTACACAAGGACAATTAATTGTTTATACCGAAGGAATACACAACCCTAAAGAAGAGCATTTTGCAACAGATAATGGAGATTTTTCGCAAGGGAGATTAGTTGTGTTAGTAGACGAAGGTTCTGCATCGGCAAGCGAAATTGTATCAGGTGCAATACAAGATTGGGATAGAGGTTTAATTATAGGTCGCAGAACTTTTGGAAAAGGATTAGTTCAACGCCAGTTTGTGTTACCAGATAATTCAATGATGCGTTTAACCGTAGCAAAATATTATACCCCATCTACAAGATGTATTCAAAAATCATATGCTCATGGTGTGAAAGAATATTCCGAAGATATAATTAACAGATACAATAACGGAGAACTAACAAACGCCGATAGCATTCATTTTCCTGATAGCTTAAGGTATGAAACCAAAACAATGAAACGTACTGTTTATGGTGGCGGTGGAATTATGCCAGATATTTTTATCCCTTTAGATACCACAAAAGTTTCAGATTTATATGCAAAACTATTCAGAAAAGGTGTAATATATCAATTTGCCATAGACTATATGGATAAACATCGTAACGAATTAGAAACACAATACACAGATTTTGATACATTTAAAAATAATTTTGAAATGACAAACGAAATGTATTTAGGTTTATTGAAACGAGCCGAGAAAGAAAAAATAGAATATACCGACGAAGATAAAACTAAAAGCTTTGATGAAATAAAACTTATATTTAAAGCATTAGTAGCTCGTGATTTATGGGAAATGTCGGAATATTTTCAAATAGTAAATCCAACAAATGATACATTTAAAAAAGCTGTAGAAATAATATCAAATCAAAAAGAATACAATAATAATTTTAAAAGGAAATAAAAATTGTAACTAATAATAAATAAATAACGTCTTAAAAAAAACTAAAAATTAAATATATGAAAAAGATACAATTATTTTTTATTGTAGCATTACTACTTTTTTCTAGTAGTATATTTGCTCAAACAGATTTAAATGAAAAATTACAAAAAGACCCTGATGTGGTTTATGGAGTAATGGACAACGGAATGACATATTATATACGTCATAACGAAACACCAAAAAACAGAGCTGAATTAACAATTATAACCCGTTCCGGTTCTATTCAAGAAAACGAAAGTCAACGTGGTTTAGCACACTTTTGTGAACATATGTCGTTTAATGGAACTAAAAATTTCCCTAAACACGAACTAGTTAATTTTTTAGAAAAAACAGGAATGAAATTTGGTGCAGATGTAAATGCATATACAATTTTTGACGAAACTGTTTTTGGAATTACAGTACCATTAGATAGTGCTTATTTCTTAGAAAAAGGTTTGTTAGTACTTCACGACTGGTCTGGTTTTGCTACAATGGAAGGCGAAGAAATTGACGCAGAACGTGGTGTAATTCACGAAGAATGGCGTATGAACCAAGGAGCACAATTTAGACTACAAGATACTCTTTTTAATTTAATTTTTAAAGATTCAAAATATGCTGTAAGAAGCACAATAGGACTTATGTCTGTTGTAGATAATTGCCCTTATGACACACTACGTCAATTTTACAAAGATTGGTATAAGCCGGAAAGACAAGCAGTAGTAATTGTTGGAGATTTTGATGCAAAAGAAATTGAAGCAAGAATTATAAAATTATTTAGCGATATTCCAAAATCAACAAATTCTAGAAAATACGTACAAGAAAAAATTCCTGATAATGAAAAACCATTAATTGCAGTTTTAACCGATAAAGAAATGGCACAAACTGCAGTGCAAATGTTTGTTAAACACCCTCGTTTTATAATTAAAACAGTAGGCGATTATAGAACTTCTATAACACACGAATTATATAATCAAATGATAAACGAACGTTTAAAAGAATTAACTCAAAAAGATAATCCACCTTTTGTTTATGGAGTAGCCGGATACGACGAGTTTATTGGACCTCTTGACGCATACATGAGTATTGCAGCAACAAAATCTGATGGTATTTTAGCAGGCACACAAGCTTTATTCGAGGAAAACTACAGAGTAATTCAACACGGATTTACAGCTACAGAATTAGAAAGAGCTAAAAAATCTTTAATGAAATCTGTTGAAAAAATGTATAATAACAGAGACAAACAAAAATCTAGTGATTACATCGAAGAATACAAAGGAAATTTCTTAATGTCGCAAACTCCAATACCTGGTATGGAAACAGAATATGGCTATTATAAAGAATTTTTAAACGGAATTAATTTAGAAGAAGTAAATAAATTAGCCCCAGAATGGTTTACCGAAAAAAATCTTATAATAATTGCAATGGCTCCAGAAAAAGAAGGTTTTACTGCTCCAACAGCCAAACAAATTGAAGATTTATTATATGCAACAAAAGCAAAACAATTAGAACCTTATATAGATAAAGTTGCTACAAGACCTTTGTTTGAAGATGCTAAATTAATTACAAAAACAGGAAAAGTTACATCTGAAAAAGATATTAATGTATTTAATACCAAAGAATTAATTTTAGATAATGGAATTAAAATAATTGTGAAAACAACAACTAATAAAGATGACGAAATCTTAATGACATCTTATAGTAATGGCGGATATTCTGTTTATGGTCAAGAAGATGATATATCATCGAAAATTGCAGCAGATATAATTATAGAATCAGGTTTAAATGGATTTGACAAAACTGAGTTAGATAAATTGTTATCTGATAAAACAGCAAATGTTACTCCTTATATACATCAATTAACCGAAGGCGTTGACGGAAGTTCTTCTATAGAAGATTTTGAGACAATGTTACAATTAACTCATCTATATTTTGTTAAGCCACGCTATGATAAAACAGCTTATGCCTCTTATATTAGTAAAATGAAATCAACGCTAGAAGACAAGAGTTTATCTCCTGAAAATGCTTTTAGAGATTCTTTGAGTGTAACTTTTGCAAACCATAACAAAAGAGCAAGACCAATGTCGGCTAAATTACTTGATGAAGCAGATTACAAAAGAGTACACAAAATTTATAGAGAAAGATTTGAAGACCCATCAAGTTTTACATTCTTTTTTGTTGGAAATATAGATTTAGAAAAAGCTAAACCTTTATTCGAAAAATATTTAGGTTCGTTACCAAATATCAAAAAAGATGAAAATTGGAAAGACCTTAATATTGATTATCCAAAAGGAAAAGTTGATGTAAAAGCTATAAAAGGAACAGAACCAAAAAGTATAGTGCTTATTCAATTAAATCACGATTTCGATTATAATCAAAAAGATAGAGTTATTATTAAACTACTTAGCAAGGCATTATCAATTAGTTTAATTGACACTGTTAGAGAAAAATACGGAATCGCATATTCAATAGGAGCTTATCCTGCTTACGATAAACTACCTACTGCTTCGGCAAGTATGACTGTTTATTTCCCTTGTGCTCCTAACAATATTGAGCAAGCTACAAAAGAAACTTTTGAAATATTTAATGATGTAATAGCAAACGGCGTTTCAGAAATAAATCTAAACAAAGCAAAACAACAATTGCTTAAAGAACACGAAACAGATTTAAAAGAAAATAAGTATTGGTTAAATACAATGAAAGAGTATTATTTTTATAAACTCCCTCATAAAGAATTTGATGCTTATCCTAAATTAGTTAATTCTATAAATGAAAAAGATATTAAAAAAGCTGCTGCTAAATATCTAAAAGATGATAATTATATTAGAGTTTCTTTAATACCTGAAAATTAAAATTATTTATAATCCCTATTGGGATATCTAATTACCCGACGCTTGCGGCGGTTATAAAAAAACATCTCTTGTAAATTACAAGAGATGTTTTTTGCATCTTAAAATATAAAAAAATGAATAAGTTAAAATTATTAATCTATATATTAAGCTCATTAATTTTTATTGCTAATATCTATTTTGTTATAGATGGTATAGATAGCAAACCAATAGACTCTTTGTACACCAACAACAGTATATTAAATTTGATAATGATTAGCAGAATTAATCAAATTATTGCGTTTATTTTTTCTGTAATACTTTTAGTTATAGGACTTGGTAATACAATAAAAGAAAAACAAACTTTTTGGTTTTTTATAGCACTTAATTTCTTAAATGCTTTTGCTGTTTTTGCAGTTGCAAAATATCTTAGTATGCTTAATATTTAGGGT
>CAZRWZ010000043.1:0-14451 GCA_964603745.1 uncultured Bacteroidaceae bacterium
TATTATATAAATCCAAATATGATAAATTACTTTTGCATATTTCAATTGCAAGTTTATCTTTGCTAAAAATTATAAATTTATAACAATGAGTGATACAAAAATAACCACAGGTGGCGAGTTTTTAGTTAAAAATACAAGTGCAAACGATATTTTTATACCAGAAGAATTCGACGAAGAACAAAGAATGATTTTTCAAACTTGTGAAGATTTCTTAGAAAAAGATATTTATCCAAATTTGAATAACATTGACAAAAAAGAGAAAGGCTTAATGCGTAAACTTATTGGTAACGCAGGAGAGCTCGGTTTGTTAGGTATTTCTGTTCCAGAAGATTTAATGGGTTTTGGACAATCTTTTCTTACAACAATGTATGCAAACGAATCTATAGGTTCGTCTTATTCGTTTGCTGTTGCATTTATGGCACAAACCGGCATTGGAACTTTACCATTATTATATTATGGTAACGAAGAACAAAAACAAAAATATATTCCGGGTATGGCAAGTGGCGAATTAGCTGCGGCATATTGTTTAACAGAACCGGGTGCCGGCTCTGATGCAAATTCGGGAACTACAAAAGCAGTTCTTTCAGAAGATGGTAAACATTATATCCTTAACGGACAAAAAATGTGGATAACTAATGGTGGCTTTGCTGATATTTTTACTGTTTTTGCAAAAATTGATAATGATAGAATTTTAAGTGCTTTTATAATAGAAAAAGATTGGGAAGGTGTTGTTATTAATCCTGAAGAAGAAAAAATGGGTATCAAAGGTTCATCTACAACCCAGATTTTCTTTAACGATGTAAAAGTTCCTGTAGAAAATCTTTTAGGAAAACGTGGCGAAGGCTTTAGAATTGCATTAAATATCCTTCATATCGGTAGAATTAAACTTGGAGTTAATGTTGTAGGAGCATCAAAAAAAACAATTACAAACTCTGTTAACTACTCTAACGAACGCAAACAATTTGGCAAACATATTTCAAATTTTGGAGCAATTAAACATAAACTAGCCGAACAAGTTATAAAAACCTATGCCGCAGAATCGGCAGTTTACAGAGCATCAAAAGATATTGACGAAGCAATAGAAGAGTTAACAAAGAATGGAGCAGATTTTGGCAAAGCACATATTGATGGCTCTGCACGATTTGCTGTTGAGTGTGCTGCTCTTAAAGTTTACGGTTCAGAAACCCTAGATTATGTTGTTGATGAAGCTGTTCAAATATACGGAGGTATGGGCTTTTCTGCCGAAATGCCTGTTGATAGAGCTTACAGAGATTCAAGAATTAACAGGATTTTTGAAGGGACAAACGAAATTAACCGTTTAATTGTTGTTGAAACTGCAATTAAAGCAGCTCAAAAAGGAAACTACGATTTATTTTCGCACACCGAAGCTGCAATGAAAGAAATAGATAATATTACAGAAACAATAAATGGCTCAGAAACATATTTTGAAGAAAAAGCTAAATATATTAATAATTTCAAAAAATCTATTCTAATCACAATACAAGCAATGCAAGATATTCTTGGTAGAAAAATGTTTGCAGAGCAAGAAATTATGATGAATGTTTCTGATATGATTATTCAGGTTTATGTTGCAGAATCTCTTATGCTTAGAGTGGAAAAATTATTTAGTATAAAAGGCGAAAATTCTATTAAAAAAGATATTCTGAATACTTTTATTTACGATTCGGCAGATATTATTCGTAAAGCCGGAAAAGATGCTCTTAACTCTTTTGCTAATGCAGATTTTGGTGCTAAAATAAATAATGCTCTTGAACATCTTACTAAAGTAGCACCTGTAAATACAAAAGAAGCACGTCAAAATATTGCTAACTATATGATTGAAGAAAATAAATATAATTTTTAATCATAACAGTGTCTGTTTATAAAGTTCGATTACCAACTTAAAATATAAAATGCTACTCGAATTTCGAGTAGCATTTTTTTTGTAGTATATGATGTGCATCAGAGCAAGTATAAAACTATGATTTTAACATTTGTAAATACAAACTTATAAGTACATATGTTTTAAAAAGTTTGCACTTACAATAGCGTATTTTAGTTTAAGTGGCTTTATAACAATTTGTTATGCGTTTCTCTGCAGACCCTAATTAGTGTCTGTCCATAAAGTCAAGAGATTGAACTATAAAGTTTGAGTTCAAGGCGTGTGAGGAATTTAAACCGCAGAATACAAAGGTATTTGAGGATTTAAATTTTGAGCAACAACGCAGAAATCGGACTTTATAGACAAGCTCTAATTAGCAAGTGTTAGTTTGCCCTGATAATAATACTGACAGAATTGCAGTATTTCTATAAATTTAGTACTTTTGTGCTATGATATTTCAGAAATCAACATATATACTTATTTTGTTTTTTATTGTAGCAATATCGTTTTCGCAAAAAACAGAAGATAAAAAACATAATGTAATAGGTATTTCTGTAACCTATGCCTATCAAATCCCCGGTGGCGATTTAGCCGATAGATTTGGTGGTAATTCAAACATAGGATTAACAGCTTGGTATAAACTAAAATCAAACTGGATTTTTGGTTTCGATTACACATATATGTTTGGCAGAAATTTAAAAGACGAAGCAAGTACTATTTTTGATAATATTACAACTTCTGATGGACATATAATTGATAAATACGGTCAGTTTTCTGCTGTAATGATTTCGGAACGAGGTTTTTATACAGGTTTGAAAATAGGAAAAATTATCCCTTTTACTAAATATAATGTAAATTCAGGTTTACTTCTAAGTTTTGGTATGGGCTTGTTGCAGCATAAAATTTTTATTGAAAACGATGGAAATGTAACACCCCAAATAATTGGCGATTATAAAAAAGCTTATGATAAATTAACAAACGGATTAGCACTTCAACAATTTATTGGATACATGTATATAGGAAGAAGTAAATTGACAAATTTCTTTGTTGGATTTGAATTTACTCAAGCTTTTACTCAAAGCAGAAGAGATTACGATGTTAATTTAATGAAAAAAGACGATAAAAAAAGAATTGATTTATTATACTCACTTAGAATTGGGTGGATAATACCATTTTATAAAAGAGAAGCTAAAGATTTTTATTATAATTAAATTGTATTTAAAAAAATGAATTTGCAACAAATTAAACAACGATTTGGTATAATTGGCAATTCGCCATCATTAAACAGAAATATAGAAATAGCAGCTCAAGTAGCAAAAACTGATTTAACAGTTTTAATAAATGGTGAAAGTGGAACAGGGAAAGAAGTCTTTCCGCAAATAATTCATCATTTAAGTTCTAGAAAACACTCTAATTATATAGCAGTAAACTGTGGAGCTATACCAGAAGGCACAATAGATTCGGAATTGTTTGGACACGAAAAAGGCTCGTTTACAGGAGCTCACGAAAAACGAAAAGGATATTTTGAAGAAGCAGATGGAGGAACTATTTTTTTAGATGAAGTTGGTGAACTACCTTTATCAACGCAAGTTCGTTTGCTAAGAGTACTAGAAACAGGCGAATTTATGAAAGTAGGTTCATCTAAAATACAAAAAACAAATGTTCGTATGGTTGCCGCAACAAATCTTAATATTCCTTTAGCAATAAAAGAAGGAAAATTTAGAGAAGATTTATTTTACAGATTAAATACCGTACCAATTATTATAAAACCACTTAGAGAACGTAAAGAAGATATTCATTTGTTATTTAGAAAATTTGCCGTAGATTTTTCTGAAAAATATCAAATGCCTGTAATTAAATTAAGTGCCGAAGCTATTGATGCTCTTGTTAATTATCGATGGCCAGGCAATGTGCGACAACTAAAAAATTTTACTGAGCAAATATCAATTATTGAAGAAAACAGATTGATTGACAAGGATATTTTATTTAAATATTTTCCTGATAATGCTACAAACTCTAATCTGCCAGCATTAATAACAGGCTCTGGTATAGACGAAAAAACTTTTAATTCTGAACGTGAAATTTTATATCAAATTCTTTTTGATATGAGAAAAGATGTTACCGAACTAAGGTCTTTGGTTTCGGAACTAATGAAAAATGGAACTACCAGAGTTAGTAACACAAATATTGTTAATGATGTTTATGATAATAATTCATCAATAATAGAGCAAGTAGAAACAAATAAAGACACACATATAATTATTGATAATCAAAAAATTGAAGATACAGAGGTTTTTGTAGAAGAGAACTTATCTTTGATAGAAAAAGAAAAAGAATTAATTAAGAAAGCCCTTACAAAGCACAATGGAAAACGCAAGTATGCTGCTCAAGAATTAGGCATATCAGAAAGAACACTATATCGCAAAATTAAAGAATACGAAATAAATTAGTATCGATGAAGAAAAAATTGAAAATATTTGGTTTTATACTTATTTTGTTAGGTTTAACATCATGCAAAATAGCTTATTCTTTTAGCGGAGGTAATGTTTCGCCAGATATAAAAACGGTTTCTGTAGAATATTATCAGAATCACGCATTGCTTGTTAATCCCAATCTTAGCCAATATTTAACCGAAGAGATTAAAGATAAGTTTGTGAGTCAGACAAGCTTAGAACTTGTTAAAGAAGATGGCGATTGGCAATTCTCTGGCGATATAAAAACTTACAGAACTTCTCCTGCTGCAATTCAAGGAGATATGGGTTCGCAAACACGTTTAACAATTAGTGTGTTTGTTAAGTTTGTAAACACAAAAAATTCTGATGAAGATTTTGAAAAAAACTTTTCGGGTTATGCCGATTTTCCATCAGAAAAAAGTTTAGATGAGGTAGAAGATCAGGCTGTTACCGAAATAGTTGAAAAAATAGTTAATGATATTTTTAATGCAACAGCCGGAAATTGGTAAACAAGACACTAAAAAAATGTTATATTTTAGACCTTAATACCACATAACTTGTTCTGTATTAAATCTGTACTAATAAAAATCAAGATAATGAAAAATATTTTTACATTAATTTTTGTTGTAACTGTTCTTAGCAGTTTTTCGCAAAAAATAGATTTCGATAAATTTTTCGAAAATAAAACTATGCGAGTAGATTATTCGCACGTAGGAAACAACAAAAGCGAAGATTTTTATCTGAAAGAAATTAAAGAAGAACCGTTTTGGGGTGGTAGTCATAAAAACTTGATAGATACTTTTTTTTATGGCGGATTTATGATAAATATTTATGATAAAGCAACAAACAAACTAATTTATAGCAGAGGATTTAACTCGCTTTTTCAAGAATGGCAATCTACCGTTGAAGCACAAAAAGTACAAAAAAGTTTTTACGAAGTTGCAGTTTTTCCTTATCCGAAAAACGATATTATTTTTGAAATATCGGTAAGAAACAAAAAAGGTGGATTTAACAGCAAATTTCAAACAGAAATAAATCCAAGCGATTACTTTATAAAAAAAGAAAAAGTAAAACAATGGGAAACCTTTGATGTAGTAAACAATGGCGAGCCTGCCGAAAAAGTAGATATTGTTTTTATTTTCGACGGATATACAAAAAACGAGCAAGATAAATTAGTTGCCGATGCAAAAAGATTTGCAGGATATTTTTTCGATTATTCTCCGTTTAAAGAAAATAAGGAAAAGTTTAATATTCACGCAATTAAACTTATTTCTGAAGAAAGCGGAACAGATATACCTAAAAAAAATATTTGGAAAAACACAGCGGTTAATACTACTTTTTATACCTTTGATAGTGAGCGTTATTTAACAACTTCTGATATAAAATCTTTAAGAGATATTGCCTCGCTTGTGCCTTACGACCAAATATTTTTGATTGTAAATACAGAAAAATACGGAGGTGGGGGAATTTATAATTATTGGAGTATAACTTGTGCCGATGATGTGCTTGCAAAATATGTGTTTTTGCACGAATTTGGACACGGATTTGGCGGTTTAGCCGACGAATATTATAATGATGATGTAACTATAGAAGATTATTATCCTGCCGATGTTGAACCATGGGAGCCAAATATCACAAATTTAGTAAATTTTAACAAAAAACAATGGAGCAAAATGATTAATACAAACACTCCTCGTCCTACTCCACCCGAAGAAAAATATTATAAAACCATTGGATTATTTGAAGGTGGCGGATATATGGCAAAAGGTATGTATCGCCCATATTATAAATGCGAAATGAAAACATTAATGGTTGGCTATTGCCCTGTTTGTAATAAAGCAATTTTAGATATGATAAACTTTTATAGCGAGTGAGGAGGGTACTCAAAAAAATAAATTGATTCTAAAAAATTATGAAAATATTCCTTTAGTAACATTATTAAGACTTGAACGTCTGATATTAAAATGAGACTAAATGGTAGATTTAAAAAATATCCATAAATATTATTATAATGGTAGCAATCCTTTGCACGTTTTAAAAGGTATAGATTTAAAAATAAACGAAGGAGAGCTAATTTCTATAATGGGTTCATCTGGTTCGGGAAAATCTACACTTTTAAATATTTTGGGCATTTTAGATAATTACGACAAAGGCGAATATAAACTTGCAGATGTTGTTATTAAAAATTTAACCGAGAAAAAAGCAGCATATTATCGTAATCAATTAATTGGTTTTGTTTTTCAATCCTTTAACTTAATAAGTTTTAAAACTGCTTTAGAAAATGTGGCTTTACCGCTTTATTATCAAAAAGTTAACAGAAAAAAACGTAATATTCTTGCAATGGAATATTTAGATAAGCTTGGAATGGCAGACCGTTCTCATCATTTACCAAATGAGCTTTCGGGAGGGCAAAAACAACGTGTAGCAATTGCTCGTGCATTAATTTCTGACCCCAAAATAGTTTTGGCCGATGAACCAACAGGGGCTTTAGATAGTATAACTTCTAAAGAAGTTATGCAGATTTTTAAAGACATCAATAAACAAGGAAAAACAGTTATTATTGTAACTCACGAGCAAGATATTGCCGCACAAACCAATAGAATAATTAACTTAAAAGATGGCTTAATAATTAACGAAAACCAATAAACTTCTAACTTTACGAACTTGATAAACTTTACGAACTTTTAACTTTATGAACTTTTAACTTAAAAAAATGTTCGACTACGATAAATGGAACGAAATATATTATTCTCTAAAAAAGAATAAATTACGTGCATTCTTAACAGGATTTAGCGTTGGTTGGGGAATTTTTATGTTAATTATTTTATTGGGTATTGGCAGAGGATTACAAAATGGAGTAGAACAAGAATTTAGTTCAGATGCTGTTAATAGTATTTGGGTAGGTGGAGGAACAACAGGTATGCCATACAAAGGACTAAAATCAGGCAGAAAAATTCAATTTAAAAATAATGATTACGAACAAATAAAACGAAGTTTTCCTCAAGTGGATAATCTTTCGGCACGATTAAATGTATGGGGAGGTAGTTCAATTGTTTACAATGGCGAATATGCAAATTTCGATTTAAAAGCAGTTCACCCAAAACATCAATTTGTTGAAAATATTAATGTAATAAAAGGTCGTTTTATTAACAACAAAGATATTACAGATTACAGAAAATCTGCTGTAATTGGCAAAATTGCAAAAGAAATACTGTTTAAAGACGAAGATGCCATTGGCAAGATGGTAGAAATAAACGGCATTAATTTTCAGATAGTTGGTGTATTTAAAGATTCTCGTAATTCGGAAATGAAACGCTTATATCTTCCTATTTCGGTATTTCAAAAACTATTTGCAGGTAACGAAAATATTGGTCAATTAACTATGACTGCTCCCATTGAAACACAACAACAAATGGACGAAATTGAAAATCAATTACGTGCAAAACTTGCAAGTATTCATCATTTTGATGTAAAAGATAAACGTGCTGTTTGGATATGGGGAAATTTTGAAGATTATTACAAATTTATGCAGCTTTTTGGTGGTATCAGAGCTTTTATTTGGATTGTTGGCTTGTTAACAATTGTTGCCGGAATTGTTGGAGTAAGCAATATTATGCTTGTTGTGGTTAAAGAACGCACAAAAGAAATAGGCATTAGAAAAGCAATAGGAGCTCAACCAAAATCAATAATTTCTTTAATAGTTTTTGAATCGGTTGTAATAACAAGTATTGCCGGATATTTAGGAATGTTACCCGGAGTTTTTTTATTAGAACTTGTATCTAAATATGTACCGGCGGGCGAGTTTTTTGCAAATCCATCGGTAGATTTCAAATTAGTTATATCAGCAATAATAATATTAATTTTTGCAGGAATAATTGCAAGTTATTTACCTGCAAGAAAAGCTGCAATGATTAAACCAATTGAAGCACTTAACAACGAATAGATGATTGTTTTTGAACGAGATACTTGGAACGAAATATGGCTCTCGCTAAGGAAAAACCGCTTGCGAACTTTCTTAACGGGCTTTGGTGTGTCGTGGGGGATTTTGATGCTAATTTTTATGCTTGGTGCAGGAAATGGTTTAAAAAATGGTGTTACTGGCGATTTTGGCGATTTTGCAACTAATAGTTTTTTTATTTGGACACAACCTACAACTATTGCATACAAAGGGTTTCCACGTGGCAGACAGTTTCATTTTATAACACAAGATATTAAAGCCATAAAAGACCAAATTTCTGAAGTAGATATTGTTGCCCCAAAATTACAAGGTGGACGTTGGGGCTCCGGTGGCGATAATGTTGTTCGTGGCAAACACTCTGGCTCATATACTGTTAATGGCGATTATCCTGAGGTTTTTAAAATAGACCCAGTAAAAATTAAAAAAGGTCGCTTGCTCAATAACAAAGATATTGAAGAAAAAAGAAAAGTAGCTGTAATAGGTATCAGAGTTCGTGATGTAATGTTTAATCAAAACGAAAATCCTATAGGCGAACAAATTAGAATTCAAGGCGTTTATTTTACAGTTATAGGGGTTGTAAGCCCCAAAGGAAATGTAAATATGAACGGCGATAAAAAAGAAATGATTTGGATACCTTTTAGCACTTTGCAACAGGTTTATAACTACGGAAACACGGTAGGTTTTTTTGCTATAACAGCTAAACCAAATATTTCTGCATCTGTAGCCGAAAAAAAAGTAAGACAATTATTAGCCGAACGACATCAAATTTCGCCAAAAGATGAAATGGCTCTTGGCGGATTTAATATTGAAGAAGAATTTAAAAAAATGACAGGTTTATTTATGGCAATAAATTTAGTAATCTGGGTAGTTGGTTTAGGAACTCTTTTTGCAGGAATTATTGGGATAAGCAATATAATGCTGATAGTTGTGAAAGAAAGAACAAAAGAAATTGGCGTTAGGCGTGCCATTGGGGCAACTCCTTTTTCTATTGTTGTGCAAATAATTTTAGAATCGGTTGTGCTAACTTTTTTGGCAGGTATAATTGGTTTATTGATAGGAGTTTGGGCATTAGAGGCAGTAAAGCCAATGTTTCAATCTGCCGAAGATGCTTTTATTCGCAATCCCGAAATTGATGTAAATATAGTTATCTCAGCAATAATAGTGATAGTGATAACAGGTGCTTTTGCAGGATTTTTGCCCGCAAAAAGAGCCATAAATATAAAAGCAATTGATGCTCTTAGAGATGAGTAATGTTTGAGTAGAAAGTTGAAAGTTGAAAGTAAAAAGTTGAAAGTAGTAGTAAAATAATAATAATAATATGAAGAAGATAATTAGAATTTCGGTATTAATAGGTTTTTTAGCTTTAGTAATTTATACAATATATTATTTGTATCAAAAAGACCAAGAAGCTCCTGTTAAATATAAGCTAGAGCAAGCTTTTACAACTAACATTATAAAAAGAACAGTTGCAACAGGTTCGGTTGTGCCACGAAAAGAAATTGAGATAAAACCAAAAATATCAGGTATTATAGAAAAACTATATGTTGAAGCAGGTAACACAATTAAAAAAGGCGATTTAATTGCTAAAGTAAGGGTTATCCCAAATATGGTAAGTTTAAACGAAGCAGAATCACGATTAAAACGAGCAAAAATTTCGTTTAAAGAAGCTGAATTTGAATATAATCGCAAAAAAATACTGTATAACAAAAAAGTAATTGCAGATGCTGAATATCAAAGTATTGAAATAAAATTTGAAAATGCAAAAGAGGAAGTAAGAACAGCAGAAAATAACCTGCAATTAATTAAAGAAGGGGTTACAAAAGAAGATGGCAAAATTACAAATACACTAGTTCGTTCAACAATATCGGGTATGGTTTTGCAAGTACCTGTTGAAGAGGGAAACTCAATTATTGAAAGTAATAATTTTAACGATGGAACAACAATTGCAACTGTTGCAAATATGGGTGAAATGATTTTTAAAGGTAAAATTGACGAATCTGATGTTGGCAAACTAAAAGAAGGAATGAGCCTGATAATGCACATAGGAGCTATTGAAGACAAAACTTTTGATGCTGTTCTGGAATACATATCACCAAAAGGTGAAAAAGAAAACGGAGCAATTCAGTTCGAGATTAAAGCTTCGGTAAAATTAGTAGATTCGCTTTTTATACGTGCCGGATATTCGGCTAATGCCGATATTGTTTTAGCCGAAAAAGATAGTGTGTTGGCAATTCCCGAAAGTTTAGTGAGTTTCGAGGATAAAAAAACTTTTGTTGAAGTGGAAATATCAAATCAGAAATTTAAAAAAAGAGAAATTAAAACAGGGCTTTCTGATGGCATTAACATAGAGATTTTGAGCGGAATAACTAAAAAAGACAAATTAAAAGGAAATGTTTTAGATACTATAGAGTAGATTTTATTTTACGAATTAAAAAAATATATCTAATTTTACTTTTTTGAAACTTATTGATGGATAAAAAAGTTGTAATAATAACAGGAGCATCGTCGGGTATTGGTTTAGCACTTGCTAAGGAGTACGATAAAAAAAATATAAATATTGTTGTTGCAGCACGAAATATTGAAAAGCTGGCTCAATTACAACAAGAATTAAAAAATGAAATACTAGCTGTAAAAACCGACGTAAGTATTCAATCCGATTGCGAAAATCTAATAAATAAAACCATAGAAAAATTTGGTAGAATTGATGTTCTCATTAACAATGCAGGAATTTCGATGCGTTCGTTAATTATCGACACAGATTTTGAAGTTATAAAACGTGTTATGGACGTAAATTATTGGGGAACAGTTTATTGCACAAAGTATGCATTGCCCCATATTTTAGAAACAAAAGGGTCTATTGCCGCAGTTTCATCTATTGCAGGTTTTAAAGGATTGCCGGCACGTGTTGCCTACTCATCAAGTAAATTTGCAATACACGGTTTTATCGATGTTTTAAGAATGGAAACTTTAAAAACAGGAGTTCACGTTTTGTTGGTAGCACCCGGTTTCACCCATTCAGAGATAAGAAAAAATGCACTGCTTGGTGATGGCACAAAACAAGGCGAAACCCCACGAAACGAAGATAAAATGATGTCGGCAGAAAAAGTTGCAAAAGTAATTACCAAAGCAATTGATAGAAGACGACGTAAAAAAATTCTTACATCGCAAGGCAGAATAGTCTTTTTTCTTAATAATATTGTTCCAAAAATTCTTGATAGATTAATTTATAACGGAATGGCAAAAGAGCCAAATTCACCACTTAAATAAATTTGAATAAATCGATAAGAAATATTGCTCTTTTTGCCCATGTAGATGCAGGCAAAACCACTGTTAGTGAGCAATTTCTTTATGTTGCAGGTAAAATTAGAGAACTTGGCAGTGTTGATAAGGGCAACTCTCAAACAGATAATTTAGAAGTTGAAAAAGAACGTGGAATAACAGTAAATTCTACTGTTTTAACTTTTAACTGGGAAAATACTAAAATAAATTTGATTGACACGCCAGGTCATATAGATTTTAGCTCTGAAACCGAAAAAGCAATAATGGCAATAGATTGTGCGGTAGTAATTATTTCTGCTTCGGAAGGTGTTCAGGCACAAACAGAAAATATGATGCTGTTGCTTAAAAAACACAATAAACCATTTATTATTTTTGTTAATAAAATTGATAGGATAGGAGCAAACACAGAAGCTGTAATTCAAGAAATTGAAAAGGATTTAAATATACATGCTTTTCAGTTGCAAAATACTGTAAACGAGGGCGATGATAATGTAAATATTGAACCTATTTGGAAAGAGAATAACTACAAAAACAATACATCTTTAATTGAAAAAATTGTTGAAAATAACGATAATTTATTTCAACAATATCTTGATGGCGATATTCCTGAATTGTCGGTTTTAAACAAAGAACTAAGAGATTTAACATTTTGTCAGAATATTACACCTGTGCTTTTTGGTTCGGCTAAAAAATCTCTGGGTATTAAGGAGTTATTAAATGCAATTATTAATTTTTTACCTAATCCTACAATTGTTTCAGAAGAATTATTGGGAATTGTTTTTAAAACATTTCATAAAAAAGGCGATGGCAAAACCTGTGCTGTTAGGTTGTTTGGCGGAACAATTAATACAAGAACAGAAATACAAAATGCAAGTAAAAACATTAGCGAGAAAATAAGTTTAATTAAAAATACTGATATTCAGAATCAAAAAATTATACAAAGTTTTTCGGCAGGAGAAATTGCTTGGGTGCAAGGTTTAAAATTGGCAGAACCTGGCGATTTGTTGGGTACAGATTTGAATATTACAGATATTGAAGAAAAAACACAATCGCTTTTAACAGTTCAAATTATACCAAAAAACAAAGCCGAAATAAACGCTTTGATTGATGCAATGCAGATTTTAAATAACGAAGACCCCGATTTGCAACTATCTTATTTAAAAGAAGAAAGTGAATTGCATATCAATATTCGTGGTGAGATACAAAAAGAAATATTAGAAGCTATTATCTTGTCAAGATTTAATATTGAGGTAGAGTTTTCTGAGCCAACTGTAATTTACAAAGAAACGCCAAGTATTGCCTGCGAAGGATTTGTAAGATATTGGTTGCCAAAACCGTGTTGGGCAATAATGAGGTTTAAAATTGAGCCGAAAGAACGAGCTTCGGGTGTAGTTTATAAATCGGTGGTAAGTGTAAACGATATTAAAAAACAATATCAAAACGATGTTGCAAAAACAATACCTATTGCCTTGCAACAAGGCATTTTAGGTTGGCAAGTTGATGATGTAGAAATTACGTTAATTGAAGGAGAAGACCACGAAGTACACACAAAAAGCAACGACTTTGCAATAGCAACACCAATGGGTATAATGGACGGATTATCAAAATCTAAACCAATGCTTTTAGAACCAATTTTAAGTTTTAAAATTATTGCTCCGAAAGAATATTTAGGCACCTTAATGAGCGAACTTTTAAAACTAAGAGCTAAAATTGATAAACAAGAAATATTACAAACTACCTGCAAAATAATAGGTAAAGTGCCTTTGGCAACATCATTAAATTTTCCTATAAAACTAAGTTCGCTAACAAGTGGAAAAGGAAAAATAATTACAAAATTCTATTCTTACCAAAAATGTGATGTTAATTTAGGCAAAACACGTGAATACAAAGGTATTAGCCCACTTGATACCGCAAAATATATTTTAAAGGCTCGTAAAGCTTTGTCTTAGAGTGTCTTTGTTAAATCACCAAATGGTATAATTTTTTTTATTCATTCATTACTAAAAGCAAAATTGTATATTTGCATAATAATTATTAATATTGTTTGTTTAAAATTTAACATTCCTTTTATATGAAAAAACTTTTTTATTATCTGATTATTTTCTTTGCTATTACATTATTATCATGTAAAAAAGACACTGGAAAAGGTGGCTCATCAACAATTACAGGATTTGTTAAAACTATAGAGTATAATAAATATAACAAGCAAATTGTTAGAACATATAATGCCAACGAAGAAGATGTTTACATCGTTTATGGCGATAATGATTTTTATGGCGATAGGGTGCGAACCGATAAAACAGGAAAATATAAGTTTAATTATTTAACAAAAGGAGATTATACAATTTATGCATATTCTGACGATTTAAATAAGCACGAACTTAAAACAACTAAAGAAATAAATGTAAAAATTGATGCAAACGGAAGTGCAGTAACAAGTCCTGATATTAGCATAATAAAGATAGTTGATAAAGGAAATGCAAAAATCTCGGGAAAATTGTTTGCCTACGATTATAATTCAAATTTAACAATATTAAAAGATTCCTTTTATGTTGCCGATGAATATGTTTATATAGCTTTGCAAGGCGACGATACATACCTAGCTCGTGTTAAAACTTTTTACGATGGTTCTTTTTCTTTTTCTGAAACACTACCCGGAAACTACGAAGTTTATGCATATTCTAAAGCAAATACAGCCTCTGGAGTATCGGCAATAAAAACAGATGTAGTTATTACAGACTTTAACGAAGATATTGTTTTGCCACGAATTGAAATTATAAAATAAATCTGCATAAATTCCCGAAAAGATAAATGAATTGAGTATATAAAGTCAAGAGATTGAACTATAAAGTTCGAGTTCAAAGCCTGTGAGAAATTCA
>CAZRWZ010000044.1:0-13698 GCA_964603745.1 uncultured Bacteroidaceae bacterium
GTTTTTTTTGCTAAATTAGATAGTCTGAATAGTTGTTGCAATATGTGGTTTACCGTATGATTACGTTATACTTGACAAAATTAAAGCTATTATTAAATAACTTATTGGAATTGAAAAAATTAATGAAATCCATTTTGATATTTTTTTTATTATTTTTATCATAATTATTTTCTATGGCAGTGTTAACAAAATTGCTAATCCCCCTACTTTACAATTAGGATTAAATTAATTTAAAATTTTCCATTAATTTTGTAGCATTCATATTTTTACTTATACCTTGTTTTATTTTATAGTCATATAAAATATCATCACCTTTTATTTCAATTTCAAAACAAACATTACTAAAATTCTTTTTGTACTCATCTTCTAGTTTACCTAGAGCTAAATCATGCGTTGCAATTAATCCAGAAATTGGATAATCAATAAGTTTTATCATAAATCTTTTAGAGCCATTTAATTTATCAACAGAATTTGTGCCTTTAAGAATTTCATCAAGTATTATAAATACCTTCTTTTCTTTTTTTGAAATTTCAATTAATCTTTTTAAACGAAGCAATTCTGCATGAAAATAAGAAGTTTCTTTAGAAAGATTATCTGATGTTCTCATGCTTGTGAAAAGTGTAACTGGTTGAAATTTAAATTGTGCGGCACAAACACAACTTCCTATTGATGCTAATATAATATTAATACCTACAGTCCTTAAAAACGTACTTTTTCCAGCCATATTGGCACCTGTTACCATTTTAAATGTATGCAAAGTTTCAATAAAAAAATCATTTCTAACATTTACTTCTTTTTTAATTAATGGGTGACCTAGCTGTTTTGCACATATTATATTTTTTTCTGAAATAGAAGGAAAAATAAAATCATCGTTATTAAAACAATAATTTGCGATACTATTTAAAGCATCTATTTCACTTATTATGTTTATCCAATCTAAAATATTTGAGGAATAATTGTTTTTCCATTTTTCTATATTTAACACTAATTGTATGTCTCTCAAAAACAAAGCATTAAAAAAAACAGCGGCTATAATATTTCCTCTTTGATCTAAAGAATTTAATATCAAATTAATTTTTTTAAATGCTTTTTTAGAATTATTATCTTTGTCGAATAATTTATTTTTAAGCTCAATCAACTTATCAGATTTAAAATCTTGTTGTTCTATAATTTCTATAAGTTTAATGATTTTTACAAATGATTTAATAAATTTATCTAGCTTATTATGTTCTTTGTTAATCTTTTTTATTTGAAAGAAAACTAACGATAAGTTAATAGATGAAACAATAATAGGTAATATTATATTTGTATATGACAATAAACTTGTTGTAATAAACATAATATTAATAACAGATAAAACATAAACTATTAGGTGGGTATTTTTTTTAAATGTATTGTTATTAAATAGCCAATTTTCAACAATACCAAGGTTAAAACTGTCTAAATTATTAATTGTTCCAATGGCTTTAAATAATTGTCTCCATTCTATTAATTTGGTTAATTCTTTTATTGCTGATTGACGTAAATATATTTCTTTTGATGAAATATTTATATTTTTCATCCAAAATGCTAATTTATCTTTACCTAATTTAGTTGTTGTTCTATTTATAAATTGAAATAAAGATTTAGTTCCAAACAAATCTAAATCTGATGAATAATTGTGGTTTATTGAGATATATTCACTTCCTGAGGGTAAATCATCAAACTCTAAATTTAAACTTTTAATTTCAATTTCATTAATTTTTTTTAATTCTTTTAGTATCTTAAATTTGTATATTACATAAGTGTTTATTACGTTAAGTCCAATAAATATAATTATACTGATGATTGAGAAAACCCCGAATATAGCTTGAGTATTTGAAAAGTATTTGTATAATAAATAGGCGAATAAACTAAATATAACAAATCTTAAAACAGCTATTAAATTTATTATTTTCTTTTTAGTCTTTATTTTTGTATTTAAAAAGCCTATTCTATTTTCGTAAAATTTATTATTCATTATGTAATTGTGTGGATAGCCCCTACTCTACTTGAATAGCATTGTATTTATCATTCATTTCTAGAGTTTGATAAATCTTTTTAAGCATTTTTATTACATTAGCATTAGTTTTATCAAGTTCGTGTGCTTTTTCTAAATATGGCAATGCTTGTTTTAAAATATTTTGATATTCTGCTACTCCACCGGTTTGAGATTTATACATTTGAGCCGCTTTATTAAAAAATATAATACCTAAATTATAGTTTAACCCAAATTCCATACGTTTATTTTCTGTTCCAAGTTCAATAGCTTTTTTATATGTTGATATTGCTTCTTCTTGATATTGTTGAGCTGTAGAGATATAACCGTTTTTTATATATCCTTTAGAAATATTATTGTAATTACGAGCTAAGGTGTATAATAAAGTTATATTTTCAGGATTATTTTTAACAGCTGTTTTCATAACATCAGCTAATTTATCTTCTTTATTATGGTTTTTGTAGAAATTTATTGATAAAACAACAATTTCTTTATTATTAGGCCAAACCTCTAATGCTTTATCTAACACTAATTCAGCTTGTTCATTGTTTTCTTCTCTAATTAATAGTTCTGCTTCGTAGTAATAAATTAACGAAAAACTATTTATTTTTTCGTGTTCGTTACTTGCCTGCAAATCAATAACTTTATTATAAAATTTATGAGCTTGATTAAATTTACCTATTTGATCTTCGGCAAAACCGGCAAAAAGATATGTTTTTTTAGGGTTTATACCGTTATATTCAATAAATTGGTCGATAAATCTTTTATCATCTTTACCTAAAACATCAATAACTCTATAAAATAACTCAAAATAATATGTTGCAACTGCATATTGTTCAGTATTATTATTGTTATTTACCGCTAAATTATAATTTTTTATTGCTTTATTGTAAATTATTGGACCAAGCTCTAACATTAAACTAATAATTTCGGAATAATAAACTTGTTTAATATCTAAGCTTTTGCATTTTTCTATTGCTTTAACCGATTTTTCTTCGGGTGTAGCATCTAGTTTTGCAAAAACTTCTGATTTAGCAATTTCTTTATAAACATAAGCATATAAATACCATGTTTCTGCTTTTTGATTTAACTCAGGGTTTTTAATTTCCTTATCAAATCTTTCTTTGGCAAATTCAATTTTACCTTCTATTTCTTTTGTTAAATCATTGCTTTGAGCAATTGATAATAAACTTATTAACGAGATTATTAAGGTTAAGAATAATTTATTCATTGGTGTATTTTTTAGTTTTTATTTTATGATATATATTTACCCATTATATCAATAAATGCTTCTTTTTTTCTTCTTGAAATAGGAACTATTGAGTTATCTTTCATTTCTATATGTCCTCCATCTTTCATTACATATTTTTTAACAAAAGCTAAGTTTATTAAATGAGAGTTATGGGTTCTAAAAAAGTCGTTATCTTCTAATAATTCTTGAAATTCTTTTAGATTTTTTGATACTAAAATATAAGATTGATCAACAATAAATACTTTAGAATAACTTCCATCGCCTTCAAAACGAATTATTTTTTTTAGTTCGATATATTCAATACCTTCTGTTGTAGATATTGCTATTTTATTTAATGTTTTACTAGATATATTACTTAATAATTCTTTGTATTTATCAATTTCTATATTTTTATTTGAGATTTTACTTTTTCCTATTTTATCTACTGCTTTAATAAAATCATCAATATCAATTGGTTTAAGAATATAGTCTATTGCATTGTATTTAAATGCTTTAATAGCCCAATTATTGTATGCTGTAATAAATATAACATGAAAATTTCTATCTGGTATCATTTCTAACATATCAAAGCCGTTTCCTCGTGGCATTTCAATATCAAGAAAAATAATATCTGGATTTTTCGACATTATTACTTCTTTTCCTTCTGATGCGGAATATGCTTTACCAACAACAATAATATTATTACAATATTCATTGATAATAAGCTCTATTGAATTTACTGCATCAGCTTCATCGTCAATTATTACTGCTTTTAGCATTTGTTTATAGTTTAAAAAATAATTATAAATGTAGTGATTTTTTTTTAATTTCTTAGTTTATAGCCCAATTTTTTAATATTTTATAACCATCTTTTGTTAAAATTGATTCTGGGTGATACTGTATTCCTTTAATATCCATAGCTTTATGTTTAAACGACATTATAATTCCTTCATCATCAATAGCTGTTGTTATTAATTTTTCGGAAAAATTATTTTTATCTACTGCCCAAGAGTGGTATCTCCCTGAAATAAAGTTACTTGATACCTCATTGTAAATAATATCCTTTTTTATTATTATTGTGTTTTTTTCAACTCCATGATTTATTTCTCTTAAATTAATCAAAGATGCCCCAAAATATTTTGCAATTGCTTGATGCCCTAGGCATATTCCAAGTAAAGGAAGTTTTTTTTGTACGCATATATCTATAACTATATGCAACTCTACCCTATCTTTTGGCAAACCGGGACCTGGAGAAAGTACTATTTTGTTATATTCTGTAAGTTTTGATATGTCTAACTTATCAACTCTAACAACATCAACATCAGAGTAATCTCGCAAATAATGTTCTATATTATAAGTGAAACTATCGTAATTATCGATAAGTAGAATTTTCATTTTTAGTTTAGATTTGTTTTTCTTTTTATGCTACAAGATGCTTCGAGGTTTATTAACACTCGAAACATCTTATTTAATCCTTATTACTTTTTAATTTGAAGTCCTAATTCGTCTAATTGAGCTGTATCAACAGTTGATGGAGACTCTATCATAATATCTCTACCCGAGTTGTTTTTAGGAAATGCAATAACATCACGAATACTGTTTGTGCCTGAAAACATTGAAACTAAACGGTCGAAACCTAGTGCTATTCCTCCGTGTGGCGGTGCACCATATGTAAAAGCATTCATTAAAAAGCCAAACTGTTCGGTGGCTTCTTCTTTAGTAAAACCTAGCTTATCAAACATTTGTGCTTGTATATCTTTGTTGTGGATTCTAATAGACCCCCCTCCTATTTCTACTCCATTGATTACAAGGTCGTAAGCGTTTGCACGAACCTCGCTAGGATTTGTTTCAAATAATGGTAAATCTTCTATTTTTGGCGATGTAAACGGGTGATGCATTGCATGATAACGCTTTGTTTCTTCGTCCCATTCCAAAAGTGGAAAATCTACTACCCAAAGTGCTTCAAATTTATTAGGGTCTTTTAAACCAAGCTGCTCTCCCATCTCTAATCTAAGCTCAGACATTTGTGCTAAAGCTTCGCTTTTATTACCAGACATAACTAAAAGTAAATCATTTGGTTTTGCATTTAATTTATTTGCCCATTTTTTTAATTCATCTTGATTATAAAATTTATCTACCGATGATTTAAATGTGCCATCTTCGTTACATTTTACATACACCAAACCTTTTGCACCTATTTGTGGTTTTTGTACAAATTTTACAAGTGCATCAAGTTGTTTACGTGAATATGTTCCTGCACCTTCGGCATTTATAGCTACAACAAATTCGGCACTATCAAACACAGGAAATCCTTTTCCTTTAACAATATCTGTAAGCTCCGAAAACTCCATTCCAAAACGCAAATCGGGTTTATCGTTTCCGTATTTACTCATTGCTTCGCTGTATGGCATTCGTTTAAAGCTGTAATCCAAATCTATATTTAAAGTGTGTTTAAACAAATGTTTTGTCATTCCTTCAAAGTTATTTAAAATATCTTCTTGCTCAACAAATGCCATTTCGCAGTCTATTTGAGTAAACTCTGGCTGACGATCGGCACGCAAATCTTCGTCTCTAAAGCATTTTACTATCTGAAAATACTTGTCAAATCCCGAAATCATTAACAATTGTTTAAATGTTTGTGGCGATTGTGGTAGTGCGTAAAATTCGCCTTGGTGCATTCGCGATGGAACAACAAAATCTCTTGCTCCTTCGGGTGTAGATTTTATTAGATATGGAGTTTCTATTTCTATAAAACCTTTGCTATCTAAATATTTACGAACCTCTTGCCCTATTTTATGTCGCAAAATAATTTTTTGTTGTATCGGTTTACGTCTTAAATCAAGATAACGATATTTCATACGAATTTCTTCGCCTCCATCGGTGTTGTCTTCTATTGTAAATGGTGGTACTTCTGAAGAGTTAAGTACTTTTAGTTCTGTTACAAATATTTCTATCTCGCCTGTTGGGATATTTGGATTTTTGGCTATCCTCTCAATTACTTCGCCAGAAACTTGTATAACAAACTCACGACCAAGTGTTTTACATTGTTCTAAAATTTCTATGTTTGTTTTTCCTTCTTCAAAAACTAATTGAGTTAGTCCGTATCTATCGCGTAAATCTATCCAAATCATTCCTCCTTTGTTGCGTATGCGTTGTACCCAACCACTTAGTGTTATAGTTTTAGATTTGTCTGATATCCTTAGTTCTCCACAATTATGACTTCTGTACATTTTATTTTTTTTATTAAAATTAATTTTCTGCGAAAGTATGAAAAATTGTTCTATTATTAAATTGTTCTATTGTTAAATTGTTCTATTGTTCTATGGCTAATTATTAATTATCAATTATTAATTATTAATTGTAATGTTCTATTGCTAAATGGCTAAATGGTTATATTGTTCTACGGCTAATTATTAATTACACATTACTAATTACTAAATGGTTCTATGGCTAATTATCAATTATTAATTATCAATTATTAATTATCAATTGTAATGTTCTATTGCTAATCTTTAATTTCAGGCATTTATCATCCTTTCCCCGCTGCACGATTACACCTAAAATATGCAAGTCAGGGTTTCACTCTGTTAGTTTATAAATTATTAAATATTAATCAGTTTCACTTTAATTTAAATAGTGAAGCCTTGACTATTAATATTTTAAAACTAAACCTGCGGATTTTAGGTTGCATCGTGTGGTTTGTTCCTAAACAATAAGTTTACTATATTTGTTATATGAAAGAAAGAAATTAATTTAATAGGTAATTCCTTTGATAACTTGAGAAAAGGTACACTATACAATCGTGCACCCAATGTCATTAAGTTAAGGATATTGTCGTTAGTAATTAACAATAGAACCATTTAATTCTTAATTCTTAATTCTTAATTTTTAATTTTTAATTTAAAGTTTAACAATAGAACAGTTTAACAATAGAACAGTTTAACAATAGAACGGTCTTGACTATGAGCAGTGCGGATTTCCTTGCACTTCATTTCAATTCGTTATGTCGTTTATTTTTGCTCATTATTTTCAATTTTATCACTTTTGCCCGCATTGCTTATAGCCGTTGTTGGCAACTGACTTTATTTTTTCTTAATTAATTTTAAAGCATAATTAAGAGCTTCATCAGATTTTATAGGATAATCAGGATATACACCGTGAGCACTATCTTTAGTAGCTCCAATATTATAGAAAAGTTTACATGATACATTTATTGCTATTTTACTGTTAGGTAGTTCTGTATAAACATTATCACCATAACAAAAACCCCAACCACCCGTTTCTTCACCTATAATCTTTCCCATATTATAATGCTTAAAGCACCATGCAAAATCAGCAGCAGATGAGAAAGTAAAATGGCTAGTTAAAATATATACATTTCCTTTCAATCTATTTGGTTCTTCTCTGATTTGTATTAATTTTTCTTCATTATCATTAAAAATAGTATCTGTTCTTACTATAATTCCATTTGGTAGTGTCATTAATTTTTCTACTTTCAAACTATCGTAAATACCATTTGGTAAATAATTATATTTCCACAATAATTTTAATTGAGAACTCACCTTTAAAATTGTTTTATCGTATTGAGAAAAAGGTTTATCATAGATATACTGAAATAATTCATCTCCTAATACAGAATTACCACCGGTATTGTTACGCAGATCAATAATTAAATTTTCAATATTTTGTTTCTTTATTTTTAAAAATGTTGTATCCAAAAATATTTTGAATTTATCTATATCAGAAAAACTTCTAAAATCTATTATACATACCTTTTTATCGGGTAAAAATTTAGCTGAGTAATTTTGAGTATTTTTGTTATTATCTTTTAATAACGAATACTTTTCAAACAAAATACCATTAAGGGTAACCGTTTTTATTTCATTATTAAATCTATATTTTATTTTAAAATTATCTTCAAAATCATATAGTGAAAATAGTAAATAAGAAAAAAAATACTTCACTTTTTCAATTCTATAGTTTATATCTTCTCCACTTTGGGTGTTTATCATTGTATCTATTATAATTCTTGTAGAGATATTATTAATCTCTATGATTTCTGCTTTTATTGGTATTTTTGATGTGTCAGTCGAATTAACAACAAACATTCTTTTATTGTTAACAGTAATTGTGAATGGTATTACTTTATGTCTTTCTTGAAACCAAATCCTCGGTATTAAAACTGAGGTATGCCCATCTTTATAATTTGCAGCAATAAAACTTAACAAATTATAAAATTTATATATTGACAAACTATCATTTATTTTGTTTTTAATATTTGAATATACTTTATCTATACTATCTTCAGAAATATATGCGTATGCATTTGGGTGAATTTCTTCGATATATCTGTGTAATGTATCAATATCTTGAATAGCATTCTCTTTTGATATCATTTTGTTCTGAGAAAAGCTATTATTACTTATAAAAATTAAAAACAGAATAATAATTTTGTATTTCATTGCTCTTATTTATTTAGTTTGTTGCCAACAGTTTAACAATAGAACCATTTAACAATAAAACCTACAATCCCAAACTTTCAACAATAATTTCAACAATATCGAGAACACGAATCTGTTCTTCTTTTTCTTTCATTTTTATACCATCAGTAAGCATAACCATACAAAACGGACAAGCAGTAGCAATAATATCAGGATTTACTTCAAGAGCATCTTCTGTACGCATTTCAAAAACTTCCATATCCCCTTTTTCGGCTTCCTTAAACATTTGAGCACCACCAGCACCACAGCACAAAGCACGGCTTTTGTTTCGGTGCATTTCTACTAAATTAGCATCTAAAACATTTAAAACATTTCGTGGTGCATCATATTCTTGGTTGCCTCGTCCCAAATAACAAGGGTCGTGAAAAGTAATATTTTTGCCGGTAAAAATCTTATCATCAAATTTAAGTTTACCTTCTTTTATCAGCTTATCTATAAATTGCGAATGATGTAAAATTTCATAATTTCCACCAAGTTCAGGATATTCATTTTTTATTGTATTATAGTCGTGTGGGTCGCAAGTAATAATTTTTTTTATTTCGTAGGCATTCATTATTTCAATATTTTGCATTGCCTGCATCTGAAACAAAAACTCGTTTCCTGCACGTTTTGCCGAATCGCCTGTATCGGTTTCTTCTTCGCCCAAAACCGCATAATCTACACCACAATATTCTAACAATTTTACAAATGCCACAGAAATTTTCTTTGCTCTATCGTCGTAACTTCCTGCCGAGCCAACCCAAAAAAGATATTCAGCTTTTTTTCCTTCGGTCATAAGCTCAGACATTGTTCTAACTTTTATTTTTTTAGTTTCACTCATATTTTTTTAATTAAAAATTAAGAATTGAAAATTCAAAATTATTTATTTATTGTTATATCTTCTGCCCATTTTAATCTATCGCTTGGCGGATATTGCCAAGGTGCTCCGTTGTTTTCTATATTTGTTGACATGGAATTAAGCAACGATGGGGCTGCCGACTCCTCCATAAATATATATCTTCGCATCTCTAATATTATTGATGGATGATCAATGTTTACAGGGCATTCTTGAGCACAAGCATTGCAGGTTGTGCAAGCCCAAAGTTCTTCTGATGTAATATAGTTGCCAAGTAGCGATTTTCCATCATCATAAGATTTATCTTTACGCAAAGCTTTTGCTTTTTCGTTCATTCGTTCTCTATAATTTTTAACAACCTTGCGAGGCGATAATTTTTTACCTGTTTGATTTGCCGGACAAACTGCAGTACATCTTCCGCATTGTGTACAAGTTAATGAATCAAGATAATTTTTCCATGTTCCGTCCTCAACATCTTTCATTCCGAAACGTGCAATTTCTTCTTCTTCGCCCTCGGCAGGTGCAGCAAATGCTAAATTTGGATCCATCATTATTTTCACTTCTTTTGTAACCGATTCCATATTAGTCATTTGCGTAAGCGGTGTTAATCTACTAAGATAAACATTTGGTAATGACAAAAATACGTGAAAATGTTTTGAGTATGGTAAATAATTTGCAAAGAAAAAAATTAGTAAAATATGTGTCCACCAACTTGCGTGATACATGTGCATCATACTGCTACTACTTGCCGTAAACATATTTGCTATTGCAGAACTTATAGGATAATATCCATAAACAATTTCGCCACTTTTTATATATCCAATATTCATTGTTGCCAACGATATCATTAATAAAAGAATTAATGATAAAGCAAAATTAGCATCAATATGATTTTTATGATTCATTTCTTCGCCACCAAATCGTTTAATATGTAAAAATATACGACGAAAAAGAAAAACAATAATTAAAAAACCTATCAGATAAGCCGAAATATCGCCACCTGCCATAATAAAATCGTAAACAATACCCAAAAATTTAAGAACTCGTTCCGTACCAAAAAGCCCATCAATAAGCATTTCGGCAGAACCCAAAACAATTATTAAAAATCCCCAAAACACTAAAGCATGAAGAAAACCTATTAAAGGATACCTTGTTATTTTCTTTTGCAAAAAGCCAACTTCGAAAAGAATTTTTAATCTTTTTCCTATTTCGTTTAGCGGATATGCTTTTTTAAGCATCTTTATATTTGCAAAAATTAGTGAAGCAGAATATACAAAAACTCCTGCGGCAGATAGTGTTACAACTATAAAAGCAATTTGATTAATCATTAAATTTATAATTTGGTTAAAAGTACTCAAATGTACTAATATCTATTTTTAAAACATTATTTTTTTAGATGTTATAAAAAAGGTTTTGAAATTATTTTATTTTCTTAAAGAAAAAAGAATTATTGATGCAACAATTATAATAACTTTGCCGTCTAGTAATAAAATTAGAATATATGAAGTTAAACACACTGTTAATTGTAATATTAATATCTCTAAACATACATGCACAAGATAATATTAGTTGGATACAAGCAATAAAATCATCAAATAAAGTTAATGTTAATACCGTAGATAGTTTATACAAATTATCTGATGGCAAAATGTTTAAACATTACCAAAGATGGAAATGGAATAACAGATTAGATATAGATGAAAAAGGCTATTTAAAACCAACTAACAAAATTATACAACAATACAAACAAAATTATGCAAATAAAAATTATAATTTTGGTAATTGGTCGCCACTAGGACCAAACGATTGGGTAAACGGAAACTCGGGTTATAATCCCGGAATTGGTAGAATAAACGCAGTAACTATCGACCCCAATAATCAAGAAATTATTTATGTTTGTGCAGCTAGTGGTGGTTTATGGAAATCTAACAATGCAGGGCAAACATGGAATAATATAACCGATAATTTCCCTATTTTAGGCACATCAGACTTAGAAATAGACCCACAAAATTCTAATATCTTATATTTAGCAACTGGCGACAGAGACGGTTTTAATAATTCAGGTATGGGAGTTTATAAATCTGTTGATGGTGGAGCAACATGGTTTTCGATATATTTTTACGAAGATGATTGTTGCCAAGATATACTTGTTAATTGTTTAGAAATTAACCCTGAAAATCCACAAATAATATTTGCCGGAACAAAATCAGGTTTATACAAAACAGAAAATGCAGGAAATACTTGGATAAAAGTTATTCCTTACGGTGATATTAAAGAAATTAAACTTAATCCTAAAAATCCTAATACAGTTTTTGCTGTTAGAACCGATAAATTTTATCGTTCTTACGATGGAGGTAATACTTTTGACAGCAATTGCAATTTCCCCACTTTAAACATTGGCAGAATAGCTTTTGATGTTACTACTGCCGACACATCATACATTTATGCAATAATTGCCGATGCCAATGAAAAATTTGAAGGAGTATATCGTTCAACAAACTCAGGAACAAGTTTTGATGAAATGATAAGCGGAAACGAAATAAACCTTTTAGGATATAATGCAGATGGCAGCGATGATGCTTCTCAAGCATTCTACGATTTAGCTATTGCAGTTTCGCAAGAAAACAAAGATGATGTTTATATTGGAGGTATTAACATTTGGCGTTCAATTGACGGTGGTATTAATTGGAGTAATAACACTAAATGGTATTATTCAAATAACGATAGTAAATATGCACATGCCGATATTCATTCGCTAGATTTTTATAACAATACGCTTTATTGTGGTTCCGATGGTGGAATATTTAAAAATACAAATAACGGAAATTGGCAAGATTTAAGCTTTGGATTAAATATTAGTGAAATATATAAAATATCAAACTCGCACAATGGCAATACTGTTTCTATAGGTTGCCAAGATAATGGTACAAATATATATAATTCGTATTGGAAACATATACGTGGAGCAGACGGTATGGAAACAATAATAGACTATTACAACCCTAATAATGTATATTGTTCTATTTATTTTGCAACCATATATAAATCTACAACAGGTGGCGATAATAGTACTCAAATTTTTGCTGCAAGCGATTTTGAAGAAAATGCAGAATGGGTATCTCCATATATTATCGACAGAATAAATAATTCTACATTATATGTTGGAGCAGAAAATATTTACAAAACAACTAATTTCGGTTCTTCATGGACAGCAATAACCTCGCTAAACGACGGCAATACTTTTAACTTTTTAGCAATAGCACCAAGCAATTCTAATTATATTTATGCTGCTAAATATAATATGTTTATCAGAACCAAAAACGGAGGAGATACTTGGGAAGAATTATATTTACCTTTTGCAGGATATGTAACAGGCATTGAAATTTGTGCAAGTAATCCCGAAAAAATTATTGTATCTGTAAGTAGTGGAAGCACTGGTAATATAATAATTTCTGAAAATGCCGGAAATAGTTTTGAAACACCTTATCCTGTAATTTACTCAGGCGTATATAGTATAGCATACGAAAGAAACGAAAAAAATGGAATTTATGCTGCCACAAACTTAGGTGTGTTGTATATTAACGATGATTTACCTGACTGGGTAAATTATAGCAAAAACCTACCATTTGTTAAAGTTACAGAATTAGAACTTGTTACAAATATTAACAAATTGCGTATATCAACATACGGACGTGGAGTTTGGGAAAGTAAACTATATGCCGAAACCGTAAATATTAATAAATCCGAAAATTCATCATTATATAAACTATATCCAAACCCCGTAGAAAACACATTAAATATTGATATTAAAAACTTAAATATCTCTAAAATACACATATATAATGTATCGGGTATAACTGTTTACTCTTCAAACAAGCTAAACAAAAATATATCAATAGATGTTAGTAATTACATTGAAGGAAGTTATTTTATTAAGATAACAACTTCTGACAACAAAGAAATAGTACAAAAATTTATAAAAAAATAAACCAATTCTGTAACACCAATTAAATTCTAAAAAAGTATTTTTGCAATCAATTTAAATGATGAAAATAAAAATACTTATATTACTTTCAATTATCACATTATCAAGTTTTGCTCAACTTGATACACG
>CAZRWZ010000045.1:0-1396 GCA_964603745.1 uncultured Bacteroidaceae bacterium
GTTTAGGCTTGTTTGATGTTGTAAGTGAGCAAAGAGATGGTAAAGATATTATTAAGCTAATTATAGCAAGTGGTTACGAAAAACCCTACTACCTTAAAAAGAAAGGTATGTCGGAAAAAGGTTGCTATTTGCGTGTTGGTTCGGCATCAGAACCAATGTCAATTACAATGATAGAAGAATTATTTGCAAAGCGAACTCGTGATTCGTTAGGCAAAATAATATCTAACAAACAAGATTTAACATTTCAACAATTAAAAATATACTATCAAGAAAAAGGTTTTGATTTAAACGAACAGTTTCTCAAAAACTTAGATTTATATACTACCGATAATAAATTAAATTATGTAGCATATTTACTTGCCGATATAAATTCGGTATCAATAAAAGTGGCAAAATATGCAGGAACAGACAAGGTTGATTTAATAGAAAATGAAGAGTATGGTTTTTGTTCACTTATTAAAGCCACAAACCAAGTATTAAACAAACTTGAAGTTGAAAATAAGACTTATACAAAAATAACAGGCAAAGCCAATCGTTTAGAACGCAAAATGATTGATAATAGAGCGTTGAGAGAAGCTTTAATCAATGCAATGGTACATAATGATTATACAAAAGAAGTTCCTCCTGTAATCGAAATATATTCCGATAGATTAACTATTACATCTTATGGTGGTTTGGTTCAAGGATTAACCAAAGAAGAATTCTTTGTTGGTCGTTCAATGCCTCGTAATAGAGAATTGATGAGGGTTTTTAGAGATTTAAAACTAGTTGAACAGTTAGGCTCTGGAATACATCGTATTTTAGATGCATACGACGAAAATATATTTAAAATATCAGATAACTTTATTGAAATATGCTTTCCATTTGAACAAGATTACATTGAATCTTTAAAGGGTGGTCAAATAGGTGGTGCAATAGGTGGTGCAATAGGTGGTGCAATAGGTGGTGCAATAGATAATTTAACAGAAAGACAAAAAGATGTTTTAAATATTATTATTAAAAATAACAGAATAAGTTATAGAAATATAGCAAAAGAAATGAACATTAGTGATTCAGCTGTATTAAAACATATTGATAAACTAAAAGAAAATAAAATAATTAAACGTGTTGGTGGAACACGTGGTTATTGGGAAGTTAAGAAATCTTAGAAATGAAAAAACTTATCTCAACGCTATTCTACTCGTTTGAGTGAAGTTGTTGAGGTAAGGGTATAATAGAGCAAAAGGCATTTATCGAACCAAGAGAGTTAATACTTTTTTGTCGTTAAATACTTTATTATCAAGTAAATACCTTATAAAAAAAGAAAGCGGAAAACTTATTTTTAATAAGAATTCCGCATTGGTAGCGGGAGTAGGACTCGAACCTACGTCCGCCTAAGGCTGATAAGAGCCCGTCA